>JAKISY010000006.1 GCA_021648365.1 Verrucomicrobiales bacterium | reverse complement strand
TTCGATTTTTGCCTGGCTTCTGCGTTGGAATCCGACTCATTTAGCCCGCTAAACTCTGTCAGATTCCGCCTTGAAGCCAAACAAAATTCTTTGCAGACTTAGTCACCTTATTTCTGCGCGACTCCTTTGCGTCACCTTCGGCTGTATAATTCATTGTGTCATGTGAGGAGGTTTACAAAAATGGGTGGATTTTGTAATGGCGCGGGAGGGTGGAATTGGTGATGGTGGTGGGGTCAGGTTATAATAACTGGGGCAGGGAAAGGTGATTGAATGAAAAATTTTGGAACTATATTGCTGATTGTTGGTTTTTTCCTACTGGTAACGGTGGGGGTGTTTTCTGTGGTGGCGAGTTTTCTGAATCGGGAATTTGTGGATATTTATCGCCCGTTTCCGCCACCAACGTTCGAACGGATGATCGTTGCGGATGAGCGCTTTGCGCAGAGGGAAGGGTGGCAGGTAGAGGATGCTTATGCGATGGAATTGAGGACGGGGGATGCGGCAAAGGCGCTGAGTGATTATGAAGCAGGGTGGGAAAAGTCACGCAGTGAAGATCGGGAGGTGCTGCTAGAGGCGCGCGATCATCTGCTGCGTGTGGTGAGCAAATATCGGGATGATGAACTGACTCCCAAGGCTACGCTTTATTTGGGAAGGGTGTTGGTGAGATTGGAAGATTGGGAGGCGGCTAAAAAAGCGTTGGGGACGATCAATAAAAACAAGGACTGGTTGGATAAACTAGGGCGTGCCGAGGCTATTTTTCTGTATGGTATGTGTTTGGAAAAATTGGGTGAAACTGACGATGCCATTAAAGTTTATAATGCAACGATCGCGGTGTATGGCGAATACGCTGAGTGGTCATTGCAAGCTTTACAGCATGGTTTTGAATTGGCCTATCGGATTGATGACCTTGAGAAAAAAATCAAAGCATATTCTTATCTGAATAAGTTAATTTATATGTTTCATAATTTTGGAAACAATAGGGAGGGCAGAGTTAGTGAGTTGATGAAACTTTTACGAGAACGTAGGGACGAGGTGAAAGTTGAGTTGGGGATTTCGGAAGAGCAGGAGAGGGAGATAGATCGTAAGTTGGGGATCATATATCATGAACCATTAGACCGTGATGGGGGGCTTATTTGGATATTTAATAAGGCGAACTGGCTGATATTAGCTTTAACGGGGTTGCTGACCATTTTTTCATATAGAAATGAGTCACCTCGGTTTTGGCGATACTTTTTTTCTCTTGCACTGGTTTCAGTGTTGGCGTGTATCGGGTATTGGGTCAATGCAGAAATGATGTATATCATTCATGCGCAACAGCGAGCAGTGCTTGGGCTCACTGATAGTTTTGAAGAATTGACGGCTAATGGTCAGATTTATCATCGCAAGTTGAGTTTTGCCATGCAAACTCTATTGGGTCTTTTTGTGATGGTGGTTGCCTTGGTATTTCGTAAGATTAAATCATCTACAATGAAGGGATAGCTGGAATATGGAAGGATATCAGATAAATATTGTTAGAGTCAATTTTGAGGACTTGGCCTTTGGCGAGGTTAGTGGAATGAATTTGTTAGTTTTCTGTTTTTTGGGAATCACTGCGATTCTAGCGATATACGCGGCTATCAAGGACTTAAAAAAATTCTGGTATTTTTTGGGCGCTTTGGGGGTCTCGACATTGTTGGCAGTTTTGGGGTATTGGCTGAGAAGCGCTTTGTTCGAAGCAAATATCCAAGATCATCAAATGATGTCGGGACAAGCTTCTCCGATCCCCGGTAGAGCCTACCTAAATCACCTAAACTTCATCCTGCAAAGCATGATTGGGGTTTTCATGATGATCGTGGCTTTGATCATTAGGAGGTTTGGTAGGGTGCGAAAGTAGCGATAATGCAGCGTAAAAAAATGACTGGATGTCTATCCTATGGGATTTGAGCCGAATAGAGTTCCTAATCGGCTCAAAAAATGCTTTATTCTTCTGCCAGATGGAAAGATTGCTGGTTTCCAGATCGGAGATTTCGGAGGATTGGACAAGGATGTTCCGAAGAGTTGCAATAGCCTTTCAGGATTGTATGGAGCGTGTTCGCCCGAAAGTATTCGTCTTTCGGCGGAAGTCCTTAAGCCTATTGCAGAGCTGGACGGCATTAGAGATCTAGCTGCTTGCCAGATGACTTGGGTTTTGGTTGTTCGTCGAACGCGAAGCTTCTTCCAGTCTTCGTGAGCTTCAAGTGCTTCATGGTGGGAAGGCTTCGTTTGGTAGATCTACAGAATCACCTCAAAGCCCTCGAAGTTCGGGTGACCGAGGTGCATGCCTTCGGGGGATTTGGCTCGGGCGTGGGCTTGTTTGAAGCTGTCGGAGTTGGTCCAGGCTTCGAAGGCGGCGTGGGATTCCCAAACGGAATGTGAGACATAGAGGGTGTGGTCATCATTTTTCGGACCGCGCAGGAAATAAAATTCTTTGAAGCCAGGAACTTGGTCGAGATAGGATTCGCGGCTGCGCCACATTTCTTCGAAGGCTTTTTCAAAACTTGGGGCGATGCGGAAACGGTTCATTGCGATGTACATGGTAGGGTGTAGAAGTTAGAAGTTAGAAGTTAGAAGTTAGAAGTTGGAAGTTAGAAGTTGGAAGTTGGAATTAGGAGATTGGTTGTTTTGCAGCTTGGATGAACTGTTTGACTTTGTCGAGGTCTTTGATGCCGGGGGTGCCGGATTCGACACCACTGGCAGTGTCCACGGCAAAGGGGTTCACTTGCTCAATGGCGGTGGCGATGTTTTCCGCAGTGAGACCACCAGCGAGGATGATTTTTTTCTCTCCTCGAAAACGCTCGACTGCCATACGTCCGAGATTCCAGTCGAAGGCTTCGCCGGTGCCGCCATATTCGCTCGGAGCGTAGGCGTCGAGTAGGATTTTTGAGCCTGGGTAGGCTTCGATGCGATCTAAGTCCTGTTGAGCTTTGATTCCGAGGGCTTTATAAACACTGAAACCTTGCTGCGTCAGTTTCTCGAGCATTTGCGGGCTTTCGTCGCCGTGCAGTTGGGCGTGGTCGATGGCTCCACTGGTTAGGATGTGGATAACATCATCGGCATCAGGGTTCACGAAGACGCCGATGCGTGTGACTTTGCCTTGTAGTTCTTCGAGCCACGGACGGGCTTGATCAAAGCTGATGTGACGTTTGGATTTTGGCCAGAAATTGATCCCAACCGCGTCGGCGCCGAGGGCAACGATTTGCCGTGCCTGTTCGCCCTGAGTGATGCCACAGATTTTGACTGCGATGGTGTCGGATGGCTGATCGAAAAAGTTCATCGTTTTTGCAAAATCACCATCAGCTCTTTGCCTTCACGACCGGGGTAGGCATCGCTGGGTTGCCAGTGTTCGGTGATTTCAAATAGATCGCCGAAGAGCTTTTCTAGTTCATCGAGTGAGCAGCCGTGGGGAGGTCCTTCGCCGGGAGCATGTTCGTCGTCGTAGGGGTTGAGATAAAAAACACCGAGCAGTTTTCCGCCAGGTTTCAGCGCCTTGGCACTGGCTTGCACGTAGCTTGCGCGTTGGTCTTGATCGATGGCGCAGAAACAGGTGTGTTCCCAGATCCAATCGAAGCTGTGGTGCAGTTCTTCGGGCAGTTTGAAATAGTCCCCTGCGAGAAAATGCTCACGGCCTACTTTTGGAAAATCATCAGCGAGTTTCATCGCGGTGGGGGATAGATCGAAGCCGATCACTTCGCTAGCTTCGCCACCAGCAGCGGAGAGAGCGCGCACATCGTGCCCCATGCCACAACCTGGCACGAGAATGCGACCTGTAGGTGCGGGGTGGTCTTTCAGGAAAGCTACTAATGCGGGGGCTGGACGCCCTTTATCCCAAGGGATGTTTTGATCAAGGTAGTGCTGTTCCCATTCGTTAGGATTTTTTTCCATCATCTTTACTGGCTTTGTGAGTGAGTTTTGCCATTGTAGATGAATTCTGGAAATATGCCAAAAGCAAATCAACGTAGTATTGTGAAAAAGTTACGCCCTTATGCCATTCTGATCGCTGTGGCGATCGTCGTGATATCAAAATTCGGAGCTCGTTTCAAAGAGGACTATTTCCCTTCGACAGATCAGCAAGCGTCATCGAGTTCGAAGGTTCGCCATGTCGGTCCCTTTGAAGTTCTGGAAGATTGTCAGTGGGTGCAGCACAAAAACAACGATGGGGATAGTTTTGTGGTCAAAAACAAAGGGGGAGAATATACGATCCGCTTGTATTATGTGGACACTCCAGAGAAATATATCTCGGGTAAATACAAAAATCAGCGTAAAAGGGTGGCGGATCAGGGTAAGTATTTTGGAGGTTTGAGCTCACAGCAAGCGGTGGAAGTGGGGCTGAAGGCTAAAGCGTTCACTGAGAAACAATTGAAGGGGAAAACATTCACGGTATTGACCAAGTGGGAGAGTGTTTTCAGCAGCGAGCGTTATTATGGCTTTGTTTGGTTGCCTGGTTCTACCGAAAAAAAGCCACTGCGCTTGTGTGAGGCTTTGGTCAAAAATGGCTTGGCTCGGATCTATACCAAAGGGCCAGGAAATAAACGGGAATACGCATCAGGAATCGTGCAGGGTGGGGCTGCTGCTGAGGGTGGTAAATTTAAAGCTGGCAAAGGTTTCAAAAAACGCTTGTATAAACTGCAAACACAGGCGAAAAAGGCGAAAGTGGGCGCGTGGGGGATGAAGTGAAGCTAGCTTGCCTTGTGAGGTGACGGAAAAGTTGCCAAAGTTACAAGGCAAAGGCTTGACGAAGGGATAAGGTTTCTTTTATAAAAGTGGCACTGATGCTGCTTTTGTTATGAAACGGATAGGTTTCCACGTGTCGATACGGAATTCCAAACAATAGATCTATGAGTGCAAAAAAAACGGTGAAGAAAAAAGCAGTAGCTAAGAAAGCAGTAGCTAAGAAAGCAGTAGCTAAGAAAGCGGTAGCTAAGAAAGCGGTAGCTAAGAAAAAAGCTGTCACTAAAAAGAGATCTGCGGGTACTGTGGCAGCGGAGCGACGCTATCAAATGATTCAAGATGCAGCGTATTACCTCGCAGAAAAATCAGATTTTTCGGGTGACACACTAGAGCATTGGATTGCAGCAGAAAAGCAAATTGACGTTCAATTGAAAGCAAAATAAGCAGGCAGGAGAGCCTGCCTAGATCAGTGATCGAGATCTATTTGATGGGTCTCTTTAGCCAGCCACACGGAGACCAAAGTGATGATGGTGGTGACGTGAGGTAGGCTGCTACGGGCCAAGGATCGCCGTCCGACCACTTCAATAATACGACGGCAATCAGCGGGGCGAGCCCTCCAGCAAAGGGGGCTGTCAGTTGATATCCGAGAGGGGCGCCGATGTAACGAACGCTGGTGCCGAAGAGTTCGGAGAAGAAAGCTGCCTGTGGACCATACATGGCTGAGTGGATGATGAGGGACAGCACAATAGCGAGTAAAATGAGTGTGGTGGATTGAGTGCCGATCAGGGCAAAAAAGATAAAAGGGAAAATGAGCAGGGCGATAGCTCCACCCATGTAAACAGGGCGACGTTCGACTTTATCGTCCAGTTTTCATTATGGCACTCTCTCTATGTGCGGTGGGGTTTTTGTTATTTTTCGGATTGACTAGTTGCGGGGATTGATACCATGATGTCTGGCAGTTCTTAGGAACGTGAGCTTGATTAAAGTAGAAAGTGAAAAAATGATGCAAAAAAATAGACAGTGGAAAGTGTTGGCTTGGGTAGGGGTCTCTGTAATGAGTATAGGATTGATCGCGAACAGTATCGCCAAGGTGGAAAAGGGAGAGACTCGCCCTTTGACCACGGAAACTTGGATGGAGCGTGTGGTGAAACCTAGTAGCAAGGATTTGAAAAAGAGAATCGCGGCGGGACCTAAAACGGATGATGACTGGCAGGCATTGATCGAGCATGCAGAGATTCTCAACGAAACCAGTTATATTTTGATGGAGGACAAACGCTGTCCCGACAAGGTATGGGCGGATTCGGCATCCAAGACTTTGCGCAATGGCAGCGCGGCTCTGATCACTGCAGCCAAAGCAAAAGATGCCAAAGCTACGGAAGCGGCTTTCAAAGGGATGATGAAATCTTGCAAGGAATGTCACACCAAACATAAGAAGGAGCATCATTGATCGAGTTCCGTTTGGAATAGTTCAAAACGGGAAACGCCTGTTCTTGATTTTATCGAGACAGGTGTTTTTTTGTATTTATATTGCCCCTACTATTTTTATGAAACTTCAATCAATGTTATGGCTGTTTTGTCTCACGCTGATCTTGGTTCCTGCTAGGGGTTATTCTGCAGGAGAGCCTACCAATGCCAAGGAAGCGGCTGCTCAGAAAGCGGAAAAAGCTAAAAAGGACGCGCTCACCAATAAAAAGTTTGCCGAGTGGAAAGCTGGCTTGCCCAAGAGACAACAGCAGTGGGAGACGACCTTGGAGGAAAATTTAGGGGGTTTTTATCTGCCGATTTACAAACGGGCAAAAGTGAAAAATAAGCCCACGGCTTGGGATTATGTGGAGGATGATCCAGCACTGCCTCGGGTATTGTTGATTGGCGATTCGGTGTCGCGAGGTTACACCGAGGCGACGCGCCGTGCTTTGGCCGGCAAAGCTAACCTGCATCGTGCGCCTGAGAATTGTGGGCCGACAGCGACGGCGTTGAAGAAATTGGATGTTTGGTTAGGTGAAGGGGATTGGGATGTGATTCACTTTAATTTCGGCATTCACGATCGTCGCACGCCGGTGACGGACTACGAACAACGTTTGCGCACTTTGATCAAGCGATTGAAAGCGCGAGGCAAGGTGCTGATCTGGGCGAGCACCACTCCGATTCCTGAGGATTGGCAGGAGGGGGCGAAAGCCACCAAGGCGGTAGAGGAGCACAACGCGGTGGCTGCGAAGGTGATGAAATCCGAGGGGATTGTCACGGATGACTTGTATGCTTTAATCTTGCCTCGATTGGCGGAGCTACAGAATGCGAAGGATGTGCATTTCAAGGGCGAGGGGTATGAGGTGCTGGGAACTCAGGTGGCGAAGAGTATCTTAGCGCAACTTCCCAAGCAATCGAAACTTGTCTATAAAGATGCTAAGAAACAGCGCTACCATCTCTCGGCAAGAGCGAGTAAGTTGGATTCGCGAACGAAGGAGTATCCTGAGATCGGTTTTGTTTTTGGCAACGACAAAAAACCACAGGATCTGCAAAATGCGATGGTCGATACTTCTATTGCGCCTCGGGGAAAGTTAGTGATCTGGATGATGGGGCACAACTCTCGTTTGTTCGAGCGACTTGCGGATTATGGCTTGCATGCGGTTCAGATCGCTTATGCCAAGCAGTGGTTTGGTAAAGTGTGTTTGGAGAAGCCGGTGGGGGAGCATTGTCGGGGCAATGTCAGGATAGAGGCGGCTACGGGTGAGGATTTCAGTAAGGATGTGGCGATTGCCAAACCGGACGGCATGATGGAGCGAGCGCGTCAGTTTGTGACGTGGCTGGCGAAGGAAAACCCTCAGGGTGGTTGGGATTATTTTCTCACGGCTGATGGCAAGGACTTGCGTTGGCAGGACGTGATCATGGCGGGTAGTTCTCACGGTTCGACCACTTCGGCAAGGTTTGCCAAATACAAAAAAGTGAGTCGGGTGGTGATGCTGTGTGGTCCACGCGATCAGCATCAGGTGTGGCAAAAGCTCCCTTCGGCTACGCCTGAGAATCGTTATTTCGGATTTTCGCATGTGCTAGATGGAGGCTGGACGGGGGATCACTACTGTCGTTCGTGGGAATTGATTGGGATGAATAAGTTCGGCCCGATTGTCAATGTCGATCAATCGAAGCCGCCGTTTGAAAATAGCCGTCGCTTGATCACGGACTTTGATGTGAAGGGCAATGTTCGCAGGGCGCACTCATCGGTGCAACCTGGTGGCAGTGCGTGGAAGGATGAAAAAGGTAATTTTGTCCATGAAGCGGTGTGGCAGTATCTTTTCACGCATCCTGTGGATCAGGTTGGTAAGGCTACGCCACTCGACCCGCATTGTGACAAAGAGTAGAAGCAGTGAGACGATTTATGCGATCAGGTCATGCACTACGTGGGCGGGTTCGACGCCGGTGAGGCGCTGGTCGAGTCCTTGAAAGGAGAAGTTGAGTCGTTCGTGATTGAACCCGAGCAGGTGTAAGATGGTGGCGTGTAGGTCGCGCACGTGCACTGGGTTTTCGACGGTGTTGAAACCGAAGTCATCGGTTTCGCCGTAGGTTAATCCGCCTTTGATGCCGCCGCCTGCTAACCACATGCTGAAGGCGTTGGGGTGGTGGTCGCGACCGTCGGTGCTGCCTTGCACCATGGGGGTGCGGCCAAATTCTCCGCCCCAGACGATGAGGGTGTCGTCTAGTAAACCGCGTTGTTTGAGATCTTTGATCAGAGCGGCGCAAGCTTGTTCGGTGTCGGCGCAGTTTTTTTTCATATTCTTCACCAAACCACCATGTTGATCCCAGGACTCATGGAACAGCTCGACAAAACGAACTCCGCGTTCGATCATGCGCCGTGCTAGCAGGCAGTTATTGGCAAAAGATGCCTCGCCGGGTTTGGCTCCGTAGAGTTCGAGTAAGTGTTGGGGTTCGTCGGAGAGATCCATCAGCTCTGGAGCGCTGCTTTGCATCCGGTAGGCCATTTCGAAGGAGTTGATTCTCGTGGAGATTTCGGGGTCGCCGACTTTCTCTTGGCGGATACGATTGAGTTGATTGATGGTATCGAGAGAGTCCTGCTGCAGTTGTGGGTCCACTCCAGATGGGTTGGAAAGAAAGAGCACGGGGTCGCCTGTGCTGCGAAAGGGCACCCCCGAATGAACGGTGGGTAAAAAACCGCTGCCCCAGTTGGCAGCACCTCCACTAGGGCCTTTGCTTCCTGAGTTGAGCACGACGAAGGCGGGCAGGTCACGGGTTTCACAACCCAGTCCGTAAGTCGCCCATGCTCCGAGGCTAGGTTTACCAAATTGGGTATTGCCGGTGCTCATCAGAATTTGTGCGGGAGCATGGTTGAAGGCGTCGGTTTTCATCGATTTGATCACGGCGATGTCATCGACGACGCTTGCTAAGTTAGGCAAAAGTTCGGAGAGCTCGGTGCCAGATTGCCCGTGTTTTTTATAGGCGAATTTGGGTCCGAGTAGGGCGGAATTGGGATTGATGAAGGCGGAGCGGTAACCTTTGAGCAGGTCGGCGGGGGGCAGGGTGCCATCGAATTTTTTCAGCAAGGGTTTGTTATCAAACATCTCCAAATGGCTAGGGCCTCCGCCCATGAAAAGGTAGATGACGTTTTTTGCCTTGGCAGGGAAATGGGGCTTTTTGACGGCAAGAGGATCGAGCGGAGCCGTCATCTTGGGAAGCGCGGCAAAGTTGCTTTCTGCCAGTAGGTGCGTCATGGCAATCGAGCCGAGCCCTATGCCGCAATCTTTCAAAAACCAGCGGCGGGATAAGTCGGTGGCAGCAGCTTGGCGAGAGGTGAATGGGTTATTCATAAATTTAAGGTGGGTTTGATGGACGTAGGCTGATTATTCTTTGGTGATGGTTTCATCCATGTTAAGAATCACTCGGCTGACGATGGTCCAAGCGGCGAGTTGTGAGGGGGTGGTGCCTTTGGGCAGGGCGGGAGTGGGTGGGATTTTTCCTAGGTGATCCTGCGGAGGGCTGAGGATTTTTTTTGCATCAAGTTCGCCTTTGTTGAGGCGATCGGTTTGTGTGCTCAGCATTTTTTTCAACAAAGCAGCTTCTTCAGCGGATGGATGACGAGCCACACAACGGCGGAAGATGAAGTCGAGACGCTGATCGTCGCTTTTGTTTTTGCTGGTGAAGGCTAGGCGAGCTAAAGCTTGGGCTGATTCGACGAAGAGGTCTTCATTGAGGGTGGTGAGGGCTTGTAAAGGGGTGTTAGAGCGAACTCGTTTGACTACTGAGAACTCTCCAGTGGGAGCATCGAAGGTCTGCAGGGCAGGGTAGGGGACGGAGCGGAAACGGAAGGTGTAGAGTCCGCGGCGGTATTTGTCGGGGCCGTCATCGTATTGCCAATCTTTGGGGCCGTAACTGACAGGCCGTTCGAATAGAAAAGCGGGGGCTGGTGGGAAGACGCTGGGGCCGCCGACTTTTGGGTTGAGCAGTCCACTGGCGGAGAGAAAAATATCGCGCACGATCTCTGCATCGACTCGGAAGCGCGGGCCGCGTGCGAGCAGGCGGTTGTTGGGATCGCGTGCTGTGAGGGTGCTGTTGGTGATGGATGATTGGCGGTAGGTGGCTGAGCTTGTGATCAAGCGGTGGATGTGTTTGACTGACCAGTTGTGATCCATCAATTCGACTGCCAGCCAGTCAAGCAGCTCGGGATGAGAGGGGGATGCGCCGCTGGAACCAAGGTCGTCGGTCGTTTCGAATAAACCTGAACCAAAATAGCTCTGCCAGATGCGGTTGACGATGGTGCGTGCGGTTGTGGGGGACTTGCGATCAACTAACCAACGGGCAAATGCTAGACGACCACTGCCGGCGTTTTTTGGCATCGGGTGCAAAAAAGAGGGCACTCCTGAGCTGACTTCTTTTTCAGGGCTGAGAAAGTCACCACGCTTGAGCAGGCGGGTTTTGCGACCTTGTGGCATTTCTTGATAAACAAATTGAGTGGAGCCTTCGGGGTGCTGTTTCCAAAGCGCTTCGATTTGCGCATTGGCTGATTTCCATTCGGGTAGGGTGGTGCGCCAATAGGAAAAAACTTGTTGTTTTTGAGCTGCGTTGCGTTTTTGGATGGAGATGTGATTGATGATATTGCTTACTTCTCTTGGTAAGGGGTCGGCATCAGCTTCTTGGTCACTTATAGAGATGCGGAAGCAACCGAGATTCATCGTTTGATTGTCATCGCTGTTCCAACCGCCTTGCCGTTGTATCAGGGTGATGGTGAGTTTGGTGCCTCCGGGGAAAGCGATATTTTTGTCGGTGACAAAGACGGCGCGATGCTCGCCGTTGTGACGTCCGGGACCGCCATCGGTGCTCCATCCGGTTTTATTATCTCCATCGATAGCGAGTTTCACGTCACCTATGTGTCCTGAACTTTTGCCGTCACGTTTGACGAGATAGGGTGGCTGCATTTCAGTTTTGGGACTGCTATAATCGGCGGTGGCTCGAATGAATTTGGCGTGCACGATTTTTTCAGGATCTTTGATGCTTTGGGCTTTGACTTGAAACTCACTTAGGGAGTAACGTCCAAACAAAGCGCGTCCAGGGCCACCTCCAGGGAGGTTGGGGTGGTTGAGCATTTCGATTTGAAAGGAGCGAATATCTTTTGCTTGAGTAGTGCTTGAAAAAGGTGCCGAGAGCTTGGTGGCAGCATAACCTTGAGCTAGGTAGGAGCCGTTGGCTTGACGGTAGTAGCGTTGACCGTTGTTACCTGAGCTGTTCTTGAGTTCTAAGGCTTCCCATTTGGGTGATTTGGACTGCGTGGCTTTCACACTTTCCTCCCAAGCTGCCAAGCGGGTAGGCCAATCGCCATGTTTGATTTTTAAGCTGTTTTCAATGTTTGCTATTTTTTCAAATAGAGCAGCACGTTTTTTTCTTTGCTCGGAGGTATAGACGATGGGCTGAGCTTCGAAGGAATTATTGAGGTAGGAAAAAACTCGGTAATAGTCTTTTTGTGAAAGCGGGTCATATTTGTGTGAGTGGCACTGCGCGCACTGCATGGTGAAGCCTAAGACGGCTTTACCCACTGCGTCCATACGGTCGAACATGGCATACATGCGAAACTCTTCAGGGTCGATGCCGCCTTCTTCATTGATCATCGAGTTGCGCAAAAAACCTGTCGCTACCATTTGGTCTTGAGTGGCATTGGGCAAAAGATCGCCTGCGATTTGTTCGATGATGAATTGGTTGTAGGGCAGGTCTTGATTGATGGAGTTGATCACCCAATCTCGGTAGAACCACACTTGGCGAGGTTTGTCTTTTTCATAACCATCGGAGTCGGCGTAGCGAGCGGCGTCCAACCAGATACGTCCCCAACGCTCCCCAAAATGTTGGGATTTTAGCAGGCGTTCGATTTGACGATTCCATGCGTTCGAGCTTTGGTCAGAGAGGAAGGCATCCACTTCTACTGGTGTCGGAGGCAGGCCTACTAGGTCGAGGCTGAGTCGGCGAAGCTGGGTGCTTTTATTCGCTGGCGCAGAGGGGCTCAAGCCTTCTTTCGCTAAACGAGCGAAAATGAAATGGTCGATAGGGTTGCTGGCTCGACTGACGTTAGTATCAGTGAGTTGTGGAATGGTCGGTCGTTGTGGGGCGGTGAAAGCCCAGTGTTGTCCCCATTTGGCCCCTTGCTTGATCCATTGTTGGATGAGCTTGATTTGATCTGGAGTGATCTGCTTGCCCGAATCAGAAGGAGGCATCAACTCATCAGGATCTTTGCTGGTGATACGTGCATAGGCCTCACTGCTCGTGGGTTTGCCTGCGACAATCGCATGATGACCACCCTCAAGACTGGCGAAGGCACCTGCTTCAGTATCGAGTCGCAAATCAGCTTCGCGGTTCTCGGGATCTGGGCCGTGGCAATGGAAACATGCGGTCGAAAGAATCGGCCGAATGTCTTTGGTGAAATCGATTTTTCGTGGTTCGGCCTCTGCTGCTATGGCGTTCGAGCTGCATAGTAACAGCATGAGTAGTGAGGAGCAGATGGGGTGTTTGAAGGGGGACATGATAAACGGGCAGCGGTAAATGCAGAGCTTAACTTAACTGCAAAGTGCTTGCAGTGAGCTAGTAAAGCATTGGTTATTTTTGGTATGATATGCGCATGGGTGATGCTTTTCTAAAAGAGCCGTGTCGGTGTGATGGCTTACCCTCGTCTGTTTGCAGTATTAAAAGGTAAGATAAATTCCTAGAAATATATTGAAATTATGGTATTTATAGGTAATTGGAATTATTTTAAAGATGTATCGAATTTTGATAGCAGATGCGGATCCTTCGCGAGCGTGCCATTTGGAGGTGGACTTGGGTGATTTGGGCATCAAGGCGGTTTCCGTGATGAGTGGGGAGATGGCGGTGGCGTTTTGTCGTGAGTATGATCTCGATTTGGTTCTGCTAGATTTGAGTATGCCAGATGCGTGGGATGCGGTGCGCTTGTTGAGGCAGAATGAGGCGACTGCGACGATGCCGATTGTGGGCATATCAACGAGTAACGAGGAAGAGGCAAGCGACGGTGCAGTGGGGGGATCTGGAGAACTGTGTGGCTTGCTGGACGGGAAATTGCAACGATTGGATTTAGCTCAAGCTTTGAGGAAATGTTTGCCAGGGGAGCAGTCTTTGTTAGTGGATACGGGTGGGACGGGAGTGAAGCAGCGAGACGAGAGTGAATCTTATTTGAATGGCGCTAGCGCAGATCATACTGAGGAGGATAATTTGAAGGCGCTGTTGGCTTTGAGTGAGCGCATTTTGGTTTTAGCGGAGGGTTTGAAATCTTCGGCAGATCAATTTGGTGAGGATGGGCCTGAGATGTTTGATTTCGTGGAAAAATCTTCGCAGCAGATGCATCGTCGCTTGAACGAGATCGTTGACGCACAAGAGTCGGGTGGTGTTCATTTAGCCGATCGCGAAGTGAGACACGATTTCCGTAATATTTTGGCTTCGGTAAGGGGATTTACAGATTTGATCTTGATGGAGGAGGGGGTTCCAGAAAATTCGATTGAGGGTTTGCGTGAGATTTGTTCATGCTCAAGTCAATTTGTAGAGTGCTTGGATGCAGAAAAACACAGCTTAGTGGTGTGATCGACCTCTTTAGTCAGTCTTCAGGTGGATGGGGGATTTTTTTAAATCACGCAAAACGCGCAAGTCACCCCATTCAGCACCACTCAGTTTTCGCGCTCCAGTGTCTCTGTTTTTTCCGAAGTATTCTTTTTTTTGTACAAAAAAATCATCGACGAAGTTTTGGTTTCCAAGCACGGCGCCATCAGAGAAATACCTGACTCGGCAGCGTAAAGCTACTGCCAGCGGGAGTCTACCACCTGCGCTCAGCACTTTTTGGATTTGTGAGTCGCTGAAGCCAGCTTTGCCTTTCGACGCTGTGTCCATCTCGCATCCGCTGGTTTCGGCGACTACTTTTTCTCCTTTTGAATACAAAAGGCAGCGGTATTCTTGCAGCACTTTTTTCCACGTTATTTTGGTTTTGCCCGTTACAGCAAAACACAAACCTTGTCGGGCCGTGCGAACACCTGCCACTGCTGCTGCGTAGGAACACCAGCGATAGGCTTCGGGTTCTTTTGCCAGACCTGCTCGAATGGGGTTCAGATCTATATAAGCGGCTACCATGCGCAGAGCATCACTGCTTTCACCTTGTTCAGCACCTTGGAGTAGAACACTCTTGAAGGGTCCCTCCCAAAGCGTGCCTTTGCGTCCGTGTATTTTGTTATAAGCCAGCGTCATTTTCAGTTTGAGCTCTTTCATGAACATCGACAAATCGAACAGCCGAGCTTTTACTGAATCTGCAATCTCCTGGATGCGTTCGGTGCCACCATTTCCTTGTAGCAAAATCACCTCATCTAGCAGCAGTTTACTAGACCATTCCTCTTTCAAAAGATGCAGACGCTTGATGAAATCCCCTTGCGTCCAGTTCTGTAAAGCAGCTTCCTTGTCAGGCACTTCGAGCAAGAGGTGGAAGTGGTTCCCCATGAAGCACCAAGCCAGCGCTCGTAGCCCACTGAATTTTAGCTGTCTCATTAACAAGTCGCAGAAAACCTCTTTTTCATCATCCTCAAACAGAATATCTCGCCCCGTCGTGCGACTTACCACATGGTAGTAATTGGTCTGCCCCGTAGGTCCCAGCAAAAATTTACGAATTTTTCTCATGATAGTTTTTTTAATTTTGTCGATCCTATCAAAAACGAAGATGTGTCGCAACATTTATTTAATAAAGGGAGTCGCCCCATGTTTTGTGGAATTTTGGGTTTACCGGGGCGGTGGGCGTGCGATGGTGGGGGCTATGGAAATTGCTCATGGAATGCAGCTGGCTTATTGCACCAATATTCACCGCGGGGAGTCTTGGGGGGAAACATTTGCGACTTTGAAGGAATACACTTTGCGGGTGAAGCGGCAGGTGTGCCCGGATGAGCAGTACGGTATTGGGTTGCGCTTGAGTGCGGAGGCGGCTGGGGAGTTGATCTCTACTGATGGAGAGTTGTCGCGCTTTCGCCAGTGGTTGCAGGATCATGGCTGTTATGTTTATACGATCAATGGGTTTCCGTATGGCACCTTTCATGGTCAGCGGGTGAAGGAGCAGGTGTATCGTCCTGACTGGACGACGCAGGAGAGACTGGTTTATACCTGTTTGTTGTTTGATATTTTGAGTGAACTGTTGCCTGCTGGGATGTCTGGTAGCGTTAGTACGCTGCCGGGTTCGTTTAAAGAGTTTGTCGTAGATGAGGAGTTGCAGGCGGGACAGATGGTGGAGAACCTGTTGAAATGTCATCGTCATATTCAAGTGCTGCGAGAGCGAACGGGGCAAGATCTCCATCTGGGACTGGAACCGGAGCCGCTGGGGTATTTTGAAACGACTGCTGAGACGGTGAGCTTTTTTGAGCGGCTAAAAATCGCGGCGCAGGCGGCTGGGGACGATGTGGATGAGGTTCTAAATAATATTGGGGTGAATTACGATACGTGTCACTTGGCGGTGGAATATGAGCAGGCGGGTGAGGCTCTGGGGCGTTTAAAGGCGGCGGGGATTCGGATCAGTAAGATCCACTTGAGTTCTGCCTTGCGTCTGGTGCCGAGTGCGGAGGCGAGGGAGAAGCTCAAGGCTTTTGAAGAGGATGTTTATCTGCATCAGGTGGTGGTGCGGGTGGGGGATGAGGTGGTGCGACGTTTTCGAGATTTGCCGGATGCCTTGGCTTTTGCGGAAGCGGACGGAGCGGTGGTAGGCGATGAATGGCGGGTGCATTTTCATGTGCCGCTGCATGCTGAGCCGGAAGGCTTGTTTGGGGATACGCGAGAGCACCTTTTGGCGACGATGCAGGTATTGGCGGATGATCCTGCTTTGTGTTCGCATTTTGAAATAGAGACCTACACTTGGGCGGTGATGCCGGAGGCGATGCGGGCGGGTGATGTGGTGGATCAGATCGTGAAGGAATATCAGTGGTGCTTGCAGGCCTTTGCTCGTGTCAAATTGGCGTGATATGTTGAGACATTTACGAACGGTTTTGGTGCTAGGGCGGATGTCGAATCTGGCGACGGTGTGGACTAATGTGCTGGCGGCTTGGTTTTTGGCGGGTGGTGATTGGAGTGGAGCGTTGTGGTGGATGATGGCGGGGGTGAGTTTGCTCTATGTCGGGGGGATGACGTTGAATGATGCTTTTGATGTGAAGTGGGATCAACAACATGCACCCGAGCGTCCGGTGCCGGCGGGCTTGATTTCGGAGCGTGCGGTGTGGGTTTTAGGCTGGGGGCAGATGGTGGCAGGAGGGGTGATGATCGTGATGCTCACCGCGGCACTGTGGTATTATTTGGTGGCATTGGTAGCTGTGATTGTAATTTACGATTGGAGTCACAAGCGCTGGAAGGGGGCGGTGTTGGCGATGGGAGCTTGTCGTTTCATGGTGTATGTGGTGGCGGCTTCGGCAGCTATGGGGGTTGGAGGGCGACCTTCCTTACAAGTGTGTTTATTTGCGGGTGGGTTGTTTGCTTACATTGTGGGGATTAGCTTGGCGGCGCGAGGAGAGAGTGTGGGTGGTGGGGCTTCTTGGTTGGCTAAGTTGTTATTGGGAGCGCCGCTTTTGATAGGACTGCTAGTCAAGGTGATAGCGGGTGGCGAAGATAGTGTGTTTTTAGCCTTGGCGGTGTTTGCCTTGTGGTTGGTCTATGCCTTTTGGCAACTGCGTTCGCCTCGAGCTGATCGTATAGGGAAGTTTGTCAGTGCGTTGTTGGCGGGGATTATTTTGGTGGATTTGATAGTTTTGGTGATTGATAGTTTTTTCCGTTTGGTTCGATCTTTTGGTTGATGGGTGGGGTATGGCTGGGTTTGACGGTTTTGGCTCAGCGGTGGATTCCGGCAACTTGATAGCGTGAGTTTCTTGACGCTGGCACCATCTCGGGCGAAGTTTCTTTTTTGCCCCTGAATCAAACCAATGATTGAAAGAACTATCCAGATGGATTACCGGCACCGCGTGGTTTTTACCCACGGGTTGTTTGCTGTTGATAATCCGATTTTGCGTGAGGAATTAGCTGATGGTGTAAAAAAGCGCAGCCGGATTTTAGTTTTTATCGATGAAGGTCTGCTGCGTAAAGACGAGTTTTTGCTCGATCAGATTGAGTCCTATGCGCAAGCGCATGCAGAGAGCATTGACTTGGTTGCACGACCAGTGGTTTTGCCAGGTGGCGAGGTTTGCAAAAATGAATGGAGGCTGGTGGAGTCGGTATGGGATGAGATCAATCGGCAGGCACTGTGTCGCCATTCGTATGTGGTAGCCGTGGGCGGAGGAGCTTTTTTGGATATGGTGGGGTTTGCTGCAGCGACGGCGCATCGTGGGGTGCGATTGGTGCGGGTGCCTACGACGACTTTGAGCCAGGGGGATGGCGGAGTGGGGGTGAAAAATGGGGTGAATCATTTTGGTAAAAAAAATTGGGTAGGGACTTTTTGTGTACCTCATGTGGTGATCAATGATTTCGATTTTTTGTCTTCTTTATCAGAAAGGGGCCGTCGAGATGGTATCATTGAGGCGGTCAAAGTCGCTTTGATTCGCGATGGCGAATTTTATCAACGACTCGAGTCTAACCGCGAGGCTTTAGCTAGCCTGCAACCGGCGGCGTTGGAGATGGCGATTGTTCGCAGTGCGGAGTTGCATGTCGAGCATATTGTAACGGGAGGGGATCCGTTTGAGTATGGCTCAGCAAGGCCTTTGGATTTTGGTCACTGGGTGGCGCACAAATTGGAACAGTTGTCGAAGTTTGCCGTGAGTCATGGCGAAGCGGTGGCGATTGGGATGGCGGTGGATTTGTTGTATTCGGTGAAGGTGGGGATTTTGGATCAGGCGATCGCGGAGCGAATCATCGATTTGATTGAAGGTTTGGGTTTTGATCTGTGGTCGGATTTTCTCGAAGCAAACAATGAGCAAGGGGAGTGGTTGATTTTGCGAGGCATCGAAGAATTCCGGGAACACTTAGGCGGGGAGCTTACGATCACATTAGTGCCTGCTATCGGTGAAAAAATTGAGGTTCACAACATGGAGTTGGATGCTGTGGCGGAGGCTTTATCTGATTTGAAAAAACGCGCAAGCAGGCACTCGACGAGCTGTAGTGGTGGGCAAAAAAAATCCCCCGTCACCACCGAGATGGTGTGACGAGGGATAAAGTGGAGCTTGCTTTTGGCTATGGGATGCGTAGATTTTGTCCAAGACGGATCAGATTGGAGTTCAGTCCGTTGGTGTTTTTGATAGTATTGACCGAGGTTCCGTAACGACGGGCTAGGCTGTAGAGAGTGTCGCCCCGAACCACTGTGTGGGACTTAGAACCACCACCGCTATTACTAGGAGCGCTGTAGTTATTGCTAGCTGGCGCTTGATAAGGAGAGGGCGGTGCAGAGTAGCTGTTTTCCGCAGGCGCAGGAGCGACGTAGCCGCTAGAATCAGCGACGGGCGCTGCTGCTGTGTTATCGCCATAAGCGCCTTGTGGGCCATAGTAGGGATTGCTGTTTGAGTAAGGATCCGAGCCGCCATCCTTGGTGATACAAGAAACGGAGAGCAGGGCGAGTGCGCTGAAGGATAGGCCGCGAATGATGAATGATTTCTTCATGGATATCAATGGGTAGACGTGAATATTCGAAAGGTTAAGATATCTAAAATAATAATGCAAGCTTTTGTGTGTTTTTGCTGACTTTTCTAAATTGAGGGTTTTGATTGATTTTTTTCGGTGTATTGAGATGCTAGCAAGGAATTTGCAGGAGAAAGTCCCGCTACACAGAATCTCGTGATGAAAAAAGAATCAGAAGCATTGCCTGTTTGGCATAAAATACGTAGGTCAAAAGTGCATGGTAATGGTGTTTTTGCGCTTAAAGACGTACCCGAGGGTCAGCGGATTCTGGAGTATTTGGGAGAAAAGATCACCAAAAAAGAATCTGATCGGCGTGGTTGGGCTCAGTTTGAGAAGGCGCAAAAAACGGGGGACGCGGCAGTTTATTTATTCATTCTGAACAAGCGTCACGACATCGATGGCGATGTGCCGTGGAATGATGCACGTTTGATCAATCATACTTGTGATCCGAATTGTGAAGCTCAGGTGATTCGCGGAAAAATCTGGATTGTGGCTTTGCGTGATATTGCTAAAGGGGAAGAGTTGGGATTCAACTACGGCTTTGATCTGGAAAACTATGATGATCATCCTTGTCGTTGTGGTACCGATAGTTGCGTGGGATTCATCGCTGGTGAGGAGTATTGGCCAGCTTTGAATAAAAAATTAAAGAAGCGTTTGGCTAAACTTAAAAAACGTGAAGCCGAAGCTAAAGCGAAGGAGAGAAAATCACAAAAAGGGAGTTAGTTTGTAATCTTCAGTGACGCTAAAACCTTTAATGGTTACTGCATGTCGATAGATAATGTACAGGGCAACCTTTTTGTGACGCTGCATGATGAAGCGCACGCTCGTATCATTTGGGGGGAATCAGCTGAGCAGGTGACGGAGTGGCTGGGAAAACAAGGATTGACGGAGGGGCAGGCGGAGGCGCTGGTCAAATCGTCTCTTGCAGAGCGTTATCTGGAAGTCCGCAAGAGCGGTCTGCGGATGATACTCACAGGAGGTCTGATGTTGGTAGTAGGCGCTGCTCCAATAGTTGGGGCTTTCTTTGGGATCACGAATATTCTTGATTGGTGGTTGGATGTAGCTGTGATGCTGGCACTCTTAGGCTTTTCTCGATTGCTAACAGGTGCGTGGCAACTGTTCAGCGGCAGGGCGCGTGGCGCGGTCTCGGATATGGCGTGACGGGGGCTTAGTCCGCAGTTTCCAAAGATTGATGTTCGGTGCTATCGACGATCCATAAGCTTTGCTGCGAGTTGGCTTGGAGGATTTGCAATGAATAGGTTTCTGCTAGTTCGTCGGTGGTGTAAACGATGCGGTCGGTTTGACGCTGCTCACTAAGATCGTAAGGCTGCAACGTGACAGGATTAAGTGGGGGCTTGGGCAGGTGTTTATCTGCT
Source organism: Verrucomicrobiales bacterium (assembly GCA_021648365.1). GTDB lineage: Bacteria > Verrucomicrobiota > Verrucomicrobiia > Verrucomicrobiales > DEV007 > JAADHD01. Next base: position 70,323 of record JAKISY010000006.1, on the reverse strand, counting down.
ATCAAAAAACGGATGAGCTGTGCTCCGCTCATTGGGCTTTGCGGTGGATAGGCTTCTTCTTCGACGTGGTAGTTTTGCAGAGACGTTTGTAGTATCAGTAGGGTTTGTTTACTCAGTTGTTCCAATCGGACTTGATCGCGCGCGGGGCGAAGGATAAGGACTAGACCAGCAGCGAGGACTGCGAGTAGGATCAGGCGAGTGAAATAATTAGCAGCTTTTTTCATAAGCTCGTTGGATTTCTTCGCTGAGGATTTGCATTCCTTTTTCTAGCACCTCGGCAGGTTGGGTAAAGGATAGACGGATGCACTCGTGGTTGTGGGGCCAGTTTTCAGTTTCTAATCCGAAGAAAAAATACTCTCCGGGGATGATGAAAACTTTGCGTTCTTTTAGGCGTCGGTAGAGTTCTTTGCTGGTGATGGGGAGGTTTTCGAACCAGATCCAGAGGAAAAAGGCGCCTTCGCTTTTGTGTGATCGCCATGGTAGTTCGTCGGGCAGGTATTGGTTGAGAAGTTGCTGTGCATGTTGGGATTTTTGTTGGTAATAAGGGCGGATCAGTTGGCTGCTGATGTTAAGAATCTCACCGCTTTCGATCATCGGTTTTACGATAGCTTGACCGAGGTTGTTATTGGCGAGTCCGATGATGGCAGTCATCGAGCTGAGGTCTTCGATGATGTCGGATTGGGCGATGACGATACCAGTGCGGGTGCCTGGTAGTCCGAGTTTGGATAAGCTGAGGGTGAGAATGATATGCTCGTCCCAGAGCGGATCGACGTCGGTGAAGATCACGCCGGGGAAGGGGGCGCCGTAGGCGTTGTCGATGATTAGCGGGATGCCGGCTTCGCGAGTTAGTTGTGAGAGTTTCGCTATTTCGTCGTTGGTCAATACGTTGCTACTGGGATTGGTGGGGCGAGATACGCAGACTGCTGCGGTTTGATCGGTGATCTCGAGGGTATCAAAATCGATGTGGTATTTGAATTGATGTTCGCCGATGAGTTCGATTTTGGGGCGATTAGCGACGAAGAGGTCGGCTTGGATGCCTTGGTCTGCGTAACCGATGTATTCGGGCATCAAGGGGAGCAAGATGTGCGCTTGTTTGCCATCCTTTCGCCGTCCGGCTAGTAGGTTATTGAGAAAGAAAAAAGCTGTTTGCCCACCATTGGTGATGGCGACATTTTTTTCACTGATCTGCCAGCCAAATTCGCGCTGAAAAAAAGCGGCAATGATTCTGAGAAAGGCGGGGTTGCCAGCAGGACCGTCGTAATCCGCCAGAATGCTATCGATCTCTGCTGGTGGGTCGATCAGTTGTTGCAGGCGTTCACGCCAGAGTTGTTGCACTTCGGGGATGTGGGCGGGGTTGCCGCCACCCATCATGATAGCATCGTCGCCCGCCATAGCGCGGGCTTCCCCTAGATCGAGCATCAGTTCACGGATGCCGGATTGTCCGGTGATTTGTTCTCCAAAAGCGGATTTTTGGTAGCTGGACATAGTGCTTAGGTCAATGGTGCGCTTGATGAGTTAAGGTGCTTGCGCGGGCAAGGTGGAACTTGCCCCTCCAATGGACGCGTTATGGGAATTTGTAGGAGTTTTAGCATGGCTAGTATCAACGGTTGCGGTTGACTCTGCCGACTAGGGTGGAGACGAGGATGGCGACAAACATGACTCCGGTGATGGCTTCGATGATGGCGAGTGCTTTTGCCATAGGGGTGATGGGGAGCATGTCTCCATAACCTAGGGTGGTGAGGGTGACAAAGCTGAAGTAGATGAAGTTAGGATCTGTTTCGGTATTGCCGCTGATGGAGTTGTTCTGAAAAGCTTCGCTAAGCCCGTAGAAGTGTGCCCAACTGAGCCCGATAAAAATGTAGATGACCACTGCGGCGAATAATTGATCGACGGTGATTTGGGTTTGGGTGATGATGACTCTGAATAAGAGCGCGGCGATGTAGAGGTAAAGAGCTGCTCCGAAACTATGTGCTAATACCAAATAGTAGGTATGAGATTTGTCGGGTCCAATATGGTCGATCGCTTGAGTCCAGCCAGAGATGACAGCTAAGCTGGTTAAGCATAACGCCCAGAAAAAGGTCGAGCGTTTGCGATAGGACACGGCATTGAGCGAAGCTGCCATGACCGCTGTGGAGAGTAGCATGTCGAGCAGCTTATAGCCCTCGAATACCTGGATTAGAGGCGAGGCCAAGATCAGAACCAGCAAGGTTGCCAGCAGGATAGCATTTTTATGCCGACGATGAAAGGGGGGGGCTTGCTGCTCTGGATCCGTGGATGGCATCGAGTGAGATCGCGGGGTTAGGGCTTTTTATCTGACGTAGGCTGTTGATTTTTCCTTTTAGGAGAAGAGTCCAATAAGACGTTTTCCGTGCCTCCTCCTAGTGCTTTGAACAAACGCACGTAGTTGGCTGACACGGTGCCCTCACTGATAGCAGAATCGTCTTGCGCGGTGAACAGGGTTCGTTCGGCATCGAGTACGTTTTGGAAATCCACCAATCCATTTTGATAGTTGTCTTTGACTAACTTAACGGTTTTTTCGGTGGATTTAACGGATTGACGGAGTTTGCCGAAGCGTTGCCGTTCTTTACTGATTGAGACGAGGCTGTTTTCAGTTTCTTCGACTGCTAGCAGCAGTGCGTTTTCATAAACTTTGTAAGCTTGTTCAACGCGAGTTTTTTCGATGCGGATGTTGTTGCGGATACCTCCAGCAGCAAAGATCTGCCAGCGAACGGAGGGGGCGATGCCAAAAGCACGACTGGTGGAGCTGAAGAGATTGTCGGCGTCCAATGCTTGTAAGTTGAGATTGCCGAGCAGTGAGAAGCGCGGATAAAGGTCGGCGGTGGCTACACCGACTCGTGCGGTTTGTGCAGCGAGTTCGCGTTCGGCTTGGCGCACATCGGGACGGCTACGCAATAAGTTGGTGGGCAGCCCAATAGAGGCGTTGCGGGGTGGGGTGGGAATGCGAGTGGAGCTACCGAGTTGTTTGTCGAGCGAGCCTGCGTATTTTCCTAGCAGCGAAGCTAGACGGTTCCTTGCGAAGGTGAGCTGGCTTTCCAGGGTGGGTACAACGGCTTCGGTATTGTAAAGATTGGTCTCCGCCTGGGTGACGTCGATCTCAGGCACCAGTCCTGCATCGAAGCGATCTTTGGTGAGTTTATGCGAGTCCCGTTGTCGTTGGATATTTTCTTTGGCTAGGTAGATGCGTTTTTGTAGGGTGCGCATCTCGATGTAGTTGAGCGCGACCTCAGCTTCGAGTGAGACGAGCACGTCGCGGTAGGCTTCGACCGAGGCTTCTACGCTGGCCTGAGAGGACTCCACCGCACGGCGGATGCCTCCAAAAACGTCGATTTCCCAACCGGAGTCAAAACCGACCGAGAAGCTATTGTTGGGATTGGTGGGTGGGGGGAAGAAAAGTGATTCGCTGGAGCGGGTGCGTTGGTAGTCGGCAGTAGCTGCAGCATTTGGGAAAAGCTGACTGTAGGCGACACCGCGACGCGCTCGGGATTCGTTGATCTGTTGATAGGCGATTTTCAGATTAGGATTGGCCTTGCGAGCTTGGGCGATGAGCTGATTGAGCTTGCTGTCGTTGAACTTTTTCCACCAGTTTTCGATGCCTCCAGAACCGCCTTTGAGGTCGCGTACCACATTGCGGCTCCAAGCGTCGGGAGCTTTGAGGTCGGGCGAAGTGTAGTCAATACCTACTTTGTGGGCGCAGGCATTGAGCAGCAGGCTAGTGAGGGCTGCTGTGAGTAAGGGAAGTCTGGATACGGTCATGCGACGCTACCAGACCAGAATCTGGGCGAGAAAGCAAGGTTCTTGAACTTTTTTTTAGTTCACCTCAAAGGTGAATTCGACTTCGACTGAGGCGTCGAGCGGTAGGGCATTGACGCCGACTGCAGCGCGAGCGTGGCGCCCAGCTTCGTCGAGTAGCTCTAAGAGGAACTCGCTGGCACCGTTGGCGACTTGGGGTTGGGCAAAAAAGTTGTCGTCACTTTGCACAAAAACACCGATCCGAACCACTCGCACTAGGCGGCTGAGATCACCGTTGAGTTCAGCTTTGAGCACGGCAAGACCATTGAGCACGCACTGGCGCGCGGCGGCTTGGGCGTCTTCGATGGAGACTTGTGATGGGACTTTGCCTGTGCAGATCAGTTCTCCGTTTTGCATCGGGAGTTGACCGCTGACGATGACTTGTCCACGGCTGGTGACGGCTGGGACGTAAGCCGCGACGGGTTTTGGAGCTTCGGGGAGAGTGATACCGAGTTCTTTGAGTTTGGATTCTAGGGACATAATGGATAGTGGTTAAATTTTCAAATGAGACAGATGTTGAATTAACTGCATGACTGGGGTTTGGGGAAGTTAAAAAAGTCGGTGGCGGGTTCGCCTTTGAGGATGGCGCGAACATCTCGACAGACGGCATCGACGACGCGGGTTTGAGCTTCGTTGGTGAAAGCTGCGATGTGCGGAGTGAGGATGACGTTGCTCAGGCTGTTGAGCGGACTGGAAGCATCGGGGGGTTCGACTTGGCGTACGTCGAGGGCGGCACCAGCGAGCTGTTCTTTTTGCATGGCTCGCGCGAGGGCGGCTTCATCGGCCACTTCGCCGCGTGAGGTGTTGATGAAAAACGCGCCAGGCTTCATTTTGCCAAAAAGCTCATCGTTGAACATTTCGCGAGTGCTATCGGTGAGCGGCACATGGCAAGTGATGAAATCAGCTTGGCTGAGCAAATCATCTAGACCGAGCATTTTGGCGTCGAGCTCTTTCACGTAATCGGCGTCGGGATCGACGTAATCGTCGTGAGCGACGATGTTCATGCCGAAGACTTTGGCGCGAGTGGCGGTGAGCGCGCCGATGCGTCCAAAGCCAACTACGCCGAGCGTCTTGCCAGATAGCTCGCTGCCAGTGAATACCTGTCGATTCCATCCGCCGGCGCGAGTATCCCAGTCAGCGGCAGGGATCTGGCGAGCGAGACTGAGCATCAGGCCGACCGCGAGTTCTGCGACGGAGAGTGAGTTGGCTTGTGGGGTGGAAGTGACCACGATTCCGGCAGCGCTCGCCGCTTGGGTGTCGATGTTGTCCAGTCCAGCTCCCGCACGGGCGATGATCTGCAAATCGTCCGCAGCGGCGATGATGTCGGCGGTGACTTGGGTTTGATTGCGAACGATGAGGGCTTTGATGCCTTTGAGCGAGGTTTTGAGTTGATCAGGCTGCGCCCAAAGTTCTGGTTCGAAGCGCACGTCTAGCTGCTCGCGCAGTTGAGTGATGGCGGTGCCGGTGATGTTTTCGGTGATTAGGATCATGGGAAGAAGGCTGTAGGGGTTTAAGCTATAGGCTACTGTAATCAATGGGCTTAGTGCAATCGAGGGTTTGGTCGGCTCTGGGTAGTTCGTATTTCAAACCGGTGGCGCAGTTGTATAGCACGGCGCTTTGTTCGGGGCTGACGGTTCCGTTGGCTAAGGATTGTTGATAGGCAGCGTAGGTAGCTGCTCCTTCAGGGCACATCAGGAAACCTTCTTTTTGTGAAACTTCTTCACCTGCTGCGATGATGGCATCATCATCGACGGCGATGGCAAATCCATCACTTTCGCGCACTGCATCGAGGATGAGGAAATCACCGGCGGCGACTGGCACACGGATTCCAGCAGCGACGGTGTGGGCGTCTTGCCACAGTTCTGCATGGCGAGTTCCTTCTTGCCAGGCTTTGACGATCGGAGCACAGCCACTGGCTTGCACTGCTACCATGCGTGGGAGTTTGCCTTGTAGCCAGCCCATCTCTTTGAGCTCGTTGAAAGCTTTCCACATGCCGATCAAACCCGTGCCACCGCCGGTGGGGTAAAAAATCACGTCGGGCACTTTCCAACCGAGTTGGTCGGCGAGTTCGAGGCCCATGGTTTTTTTGCCTTCGATGCGGTAGGGTTCTTTTAAGGTGGAGAGGTCGAACCAGCCCATCGGTTCTTTGCCTTGACCGACGATTTTACCACAGTCGTTGATCAGTCCGTTGACACGCCAGACCTTGGCACCTTGAGCGGCGATTTCGCGCACGTTGATCTCAGGAGTGTCGTCGGGACAAAAAACGTAAGTGCTGATGTCGGCACGAGTCGCGTAGGCTGCTAGGGCAGCGCCGGCATTGCCGTTGGTGGGCATGGCGATTTTGTCGATGCCGAGTTCTTTTGCCATGCAGACAGCGAGACACAGTCCGCGAGCTTTGAAGGAACCGGTGGGCAGGCGTCCTTCATCTTTGACTAACAGCTCGCCGCTACCTGTTTGTAACTTAGACAAGGGAATCAGCGGCGTTTGGATTTCTCCAAGGCTGACAATGTTCTCTGTTTTGCGCACGGGTAGGAACTCGCGATAGCGCCACAGATCAGCAGGGCGTGAAGCTAGCTCTTCTTTGGTGATCGCTGCTGCGATGCCTTCTAGATCGTATTTGACCAATAGGGGGCGTCCAGCTTTAGAGAGCTCTTGGATGACGTCACTCTCGTAGCGATCGCCTTCGAGTCCGCACTCTAGGTGGGTGACGAAGGTAGGTCGATCGGTGGTGAGGTTGCTGTTGGAATGATGGTTTTGCATGAGGTATGGAGTGATGGAGTAAAATTTAGCTTAGCTTTCTGGAGTTTGATCCCAAGCGCTTTGAAAAATGCCTTCACCCATGGTGGTGTAAGGGTTGCCAAAACTTTCTTTGTAAACGGCTATACCAGCGGTGATGCAATGGGCGCCAGAGATGGCGACATCACCGATTTGTCTAGCGTTACGCACTGCAGCAGCGATGATCTCGGATTTGTAATCGTGTTCGTCCAACATCGCGCGGACTTCGCCGATCAAAGCGTCGGGGGAGTCGCCGAACTGATCTTTCCACCCGAGGAAGGGGCTGATGAAAGAGGCTCCAGCGCGAGCAGCGTGCCAAGCTTGTGCGACAGACATGATGAGGGTGGCATTGGTTTTGATGCCGTCCTTGCTGAGTTCGCGGATAGCACTGAAGCCGCCTTCGCAGGCGCCAACTTTGATGACAAAGTTAGGGGATAAAGCGGCGAGTTCGCGACCTTGTTGGACGATCTCATCACATTTAGTGAAGTGGGGGTTGACCTCGACGCTGACGGGTTTGTCGGTGCCTTTGACCAGTTGGGCAACTTCGGCGATGACGGTGCGGAAAGGTTTTCCGGACACCATGACGTGACGAGGATTAGTGGTTAGACCGTCCATGTCCCAATGTTCAAGGGCGTAGGCGATTTCTTCTGTGATGGCGCTGTCTAGGAATAGTTGCATGTTTTTTTTGGGTAGAAGGTAGAAGTTTAAGTTTAAGTTTAAGTTTAAGTTTACCCTATTCCGCCGAAGGAGATGTGTTTGCTTTCTAGGAAGCCGTCGATGCCTTCGCTGCCGAGTTCTCGGCCGAGGCCGCTTTGTTTGATGCCGCCGAAGGGGCATTGACTGGTCGAGGGGACGGCGTCGTTGACGCCGACGGTGCCGGCTTCGAGAGCTTCGGCGACTCGCCAGGCTCGATTGAGATTTTCTGTGAAGACGTAGGCTGCGAGCCCATAGTCGGTGTCGTTGGCACGCTGGATGACTTCATCTTCGTGATCAAAAACCGATACCGGAGCGACAGGGGCGAAGGTTTCTTCGTTCATGCACAGGGTGTCCTCTGGCACATCGGCGAGCACGGTGGCTTCGAGGAAGCTGTCATTGAATCCTTCAGGGCGTTTACCTCCGCAGAGCAGACGTGCACCCGATGCGGTGGCGGCTTCGATGTGCTTGAGCGCGGTGTCCACTGCTGCGCTGTCGATCAGCGGGCCGATGTCGATGCCGTCTGTGAGACCGTCACCGATTTTCAGGGCTTGGGTTTTTTTGACAAAAGCTTCGAGGAATTTCTCATAGATACCTGCTTGCACATATATACGGTTAGAGGCGATGCAGGATTGACCGCCGTTGCGGAATTTGGTGATCAGCGCACCTTCGATGGCGGTATCGAGATTGGCATCATCGAAGATGATCAGCGGAGCATGTCCGCCGAGTTCCATCGATAGTTTTTTGACCTGATCGGCACTTTGGCGAATGAGTTCGCGTCCGACTTCAGTCGAACCGGTGAAGGTGATCTTGCGGCAGGCGGGGTTTTCCATCAGCTCGGCACCGATCTCACGTGCTTTGCCGATCAGTAATTGGAACACTCCTTTTGGTAGGCCTGCTTCGTGCACGGCTTCGGCGAGTAGTAGCGAGCTGAGTGGAGTGGCGCTGGCGGGTTTGAGCAGCACTGGGCAGCCGGCTGCTAGTGCGGGTGCTACTTTGCGAACGGCAAGAACGAGGGGGAAATTCCACGGTGCGATCGCGCCGACGACGCCGACGGATTGGCGGATGACGAGATGGCGTTTGCCAGGCATTTGATGGGGGATGACACGTCCATAGGTGCGGCGGGCTTCTTCGGCGAACCAACGGAAGTGATCCACGGTCATGCCAACTTCACCTTTGCCTTGGGCGAGCGGTTTGCCGTTTTCTAGCGAGATGGTATGCGCTATTTCATCAGCGCGCTTTTCGATACCGTCGGCGATGGCGTGCAAATAGGCGCCGCGTTCTTTGCCGGTCAGATCGCGCCAGCCTTGCCAAGCGGCGTCGGCATCGGCGATGGCTTGTCGAGTTCCTTCGCGGTCGATGGTGCTGACTTGGGCAAAAACCTCGCCTGTCGAAGGATTGATGACTTCGAGGGCTGGGCTGCTGGTGCGCCATTCGCCGTTGAGATAGATCGGACGGATGCTGTCAGGTGAGCTTGTGTTCATGGGATTAGTTTTACTTGGTATTAAATCGGGAGTAAAAAAGCTTTTGTTCTTAGGTGGTCAATTCATCGACTGAGGCGTCCATGAAAGATTGGTGTTTGTCGCCTACCCAGTAGCGTTCGCCAGCGAGGCACCAGATGAAGTGCAGTTCTTCTTCTTGGCTGTAAACTGGGTGATAGTTGAGCACGGGGATGGTGGCGGCGTCCATGGTGTCCATGCTGTGAACGAAGGTTTTGTGTTCTTCGTCGGGATACACTTCGATCGAGCCTTGTCCTTGAGTGAAAATATAAACTTCCTCTTGGTCGGTGTGATTGTGGGGTGGCCAAGCGCGGGTGTAGGGTTCGTAGATGGTGTAACCTGCGACCAGTTTGTCAGCATTTTCGCTAACGTCGAACATCATATAAACTTCTTTTTTGTCCAAGTGACGGATGCGTTCTTCATTGACTCGGATTTTCTCCCACTCGGAGTAGAAGACTTGGTGTTGGCTTTCGGCAGGAGCACGGCAGATGACCAGTTCGCCTTCCTCTGCGGAGGTTTCTGTGATCTCATAAGAGGTCTGCAGAGGGATGTAGAGGGTGTCGTAGTGGCTCAGGCTGTAGCTTTTGCCTTCGACTTCGATGGTCTGTTGTCCGTGCATACAGAACAGCAGGGCTTCTTCGTTACGGTGATAGAGTTCGTCACTGGTGGCACCTGGAGCGATGCGGTAGGTTCCGTAGGTGATCAGATCCAGGTTGGAATTCGCTGGATTGCACTTTTGTTGATATTCGAACTTCCAGTCGTAGGAACGAAGCAGGTTGGCGGGCTTGATGGTGGCTTGATTTTGTGCGCTCATGGAGGTTAGGAGCTGGAATGAGTGGAATCTTTGTTTTTTTTGAGTTGGTGACTGACAGTGACTTCATCTTCGGGCAAGTGACGGCCGAAGCCCATCCAAGCGGCCCCTAGAGCGCCTGCCATTTCGCCGAGGGCGCCATCTTCGAGGTAGGTATTTTTCAGAATTTGCGGCAGGGTGTATTGGTGGAAGCTTTGCTGCATGCTCTGGCGAACGATGGGCGAGCAGTTGGCGACTTCTCCTGTTAGGATGATCTTTTCTGGCGCAAAAAGGTTGGCAAGATTGGAAGCGAGCAAACCTAGGTGGCTACCCAGTTCGCTGAGTTGCTGCTGCAGTAGCTGGTCGCCGTGCTCGGCGGCTTGCACGATCGCTTGTAGAGAGAGCTGCTCGCCTTGGTCGAGTAAGCTTTTTCTATCAGAGTTGGGTTGTTCAGATTTCAGCCAAGAGCGTATGTGATCGACAAAGCCGGTGGCGGAAACCAGCTGAGTCATATTTTTCACACCATCTGGGGTAGGAAAGACCATGTGGCCGGCTTCGCCCGCCATGGCGTAACTGCCGCTATGGATCTTGCCATCGATGATGATGCCTAAGCCGACTCCGGAACGGGCGGCGAGGCACAGGAAGTTCTGGCTGCCGCGACCTTTACCGCGTAGCAACTCTCCAAAAGTTACGGTGCGGATGTTGTCTTCGATGAAGGTGGGTAGGGCGAATTTTTCTTGGAACTCTTGCAACAAGGGGACTTCGCTGAAGTCTGGCAGCAGTTCGTAGTGGAGGATCTTCCCTGCTTCGCAGTCCACTTGACCAGGCGCGGCGACGCCGATCGACAGCACTGGGTATTGGGCTTTTGCGATCAAGTCTTTGCAGAGGGAAAGGATTTGTTCGATGACTTGATCTCGGGTGATGCCGGCAGCAAAGGGGGCTTGTTTTTCTGCAATGACTTCGCCAGCGAAATCGCACAAAACGGCTCGTGCTCGCAGGGCTTCAAATTCTATACCGATCAAGCAACCGTGTTTGGGGTTGAGGCGGAGTGGCACGGGTACTCGACCTGGACCGGAGGCGACGGGCTCATCTTCTAGTAAGAGCTTTGCGCTGAGAAAGTCATCAACGTAGTTGCCCACCATCGTAGCATTGATGTTCAAACGTCTCGCTAGATCAAAACGCGAACAGGTGCCTGAACGGAAGATCTCGTTCAGGATGCGATTTTTTTTCGCAATTAGCTTGGTTTCTCTCGGGCGTGGGTGCATATTTATTTTGCTATCGGAATAAAGCTCGGGTGGATTGTTATTATTTATAATAACATAATAAACACATTTGAGGCTGGGTCAAATTTTTTATTTGAAGGTGGATTTGGAATTGTGAGAGAAGCTGGAGTAGGAGGGAATACAGAGAAGAGAGGCTCTCGCAAACCTCCTTCGTCTGAACTTCGGCGGTCAAGAGGCGCCAAGAGCGCAAAGGAAGAGTAGAAATGATGAATGTGGGACGTAATGGTAGTGGGGGGGAAGAACGGACAGCTTGAAAAGCTGTTTCACCTTGGGTAGGAATTTGTGTTGTTTGTGGGGGGATCTTTTGGCAGGGTGGGGGCTATGTTATGGTTTGTGCGTTTGATGCTGTTGATGATCCCCTTGGGGATGGCTGCGGTGTTGGCGGGTTTGTGGGTGCGCTTGGATGGTTTGGAGTTTCGTAGGTCGGAGAAGGTGGTCTATGCGCTTGGTCAGGATTTGGGTGCGCTGGATCCTACGGTACCTCTGCGGGGAGCTGAACGACAGGTCGAGGCTTGGTTGTTTGAGCGATTGTTTCGTTTTGATGAGTCTTTGAGGGTTGTTGCAAATTTGGCGACTTCGGGTAAGTATCGTCAAAAGGTGACGTTTTTTTTCGCTGATGAGAAGGTGGCGCAACAGGCGGAGCTGCAAGTGCTATCACGGATCTTGGAAGAAAAAAATACTCGTCCGGTGAGAAAGTATGGAGAGGTGAAGCGTGCAAGGCTTGCTTTGAGTGTTCAATTGAATTCTTATGATGACGACAATGCTAAGCGACTATTGGAATTTTTGCCAGATTTGGAATTGCTACCTGTGTTGAAGGTGCAGTTGCAGGTGAAGGGGGCGGTGAGGGAGTCGTGGGCAGATTTTAAAAAACATGCGACGGAGAAGGGGCAAATCAAAAGGGAGTGGATCGAAGGGGATCGGCGAGCAGTTTTTTTCATTGCAGGTGATGTGGCTCTGTTTTTGAAGGAATTGCGGCTGTATTACGATTCTAATCTAAATTTGCAGCCTAAGATAGAGATGCTTGGTCAGGCGTCTTATCTGAATGAGGTGGAGTGGATACTCGATCTTAGGCGTGAGGTTCATTGGCACGATGGTCAACTTTTTACAGCTAAGGATGTGTTGTTTTCTTTTGAAAACCAAAGGCGAAACGAGTTACGGGCGCCATGGTTGGGAGGTTTCTCTCATGTGTTGTCGCTGCGGGCGGTGGATGATTATCAGTTAGCGGTGCAGTGTCGAGACTATTATGCGCCGATCACGGAGAGTTGGTCGCGTCTGCCTATCTTGCCAGCTCATTTGTTAGAGGGGGGAACCCACAATCAGTTGTGGGCGGATTTTATCAGTCATCCGGTGGGGACGGGGGCACTGAAGTTTGGGTCGCGTGATGAAAAGGGGGCTGTGAGTTTGTTGCCTTATGAAGACTATTTCAGGACGTCTGATCAACTAAGAGCTAGGGAGTTGGTGCCGCTGGCGGATGCGGGTGAACGGATACGAGGGATGTGGACGGGGAGGCTGGATGGGGTGTGGGCGACAGGGGCGGAGCGGGTTTTGTTGGATGAGGGGGACGGTGATTTTGTGCTACAAGACGAGGTGTATCGTCAGCAGCATGTGGTGGTGTGGAACATGGATCGTGCTCTTTTTAAGCAAGTGGAGGTGAGGCGAGCTTTGGCGCAGATGGTGGAGGTGGGCCAGTTGTTGTCGCAGGGCGACGGGTTGAAGCCGGATCGTTTGTGGCGGGGGATTTTTTATCCCGGCAGTTGGTTTTGTGAAGAGCCGGCAGCACCGCTGAAGTTTGAGTTGGGAAAGGCGAAAGAGGACTTGTCTGCGGCGGACTGGCATTGGCAGGAGCGGGCGGGGGCGGGGGCGGAAGCGGGGGAATGGGTGAATGCTAAACAGGAGGTATTGGAGTTCACGCTTTTGTATGACCGAGCTTCGCTAAAACATGGGGAAATGGCAAGCAGCTTAGTTCGACAATGGCGTGCGCAGGGGATTGAGGTGGAGGTATCGGCTTTGACTTGGGATGAGTTGGTTGAGCTGAGATTGAAAACTCGTGATTTTGATGCTGCTCTGGTGAGTTGGGATTTGTATCCTGGTAGGGATCAAAATCGAGTTTGGCATTCGTCGCTGGTGGGTGCAGAGGGGGGCAATGTGTTTGCCTTGCGCGATGCGGCGGTCGATCGTCTGCTGTTGGCTTTGACGCGGGCGGCTGATCCGGAGGAGGTGAAGGATTTGGCGGGCAAGCTGCAAAAAAAGATTTTGCAAATTCAGCCGGCTTTGTTTTTGACGGAGAGTGCTGATACCTTGATTTTGAGGAAGGAGTGAAGGGTGAGGTTTGAAGAGTGAAGGGTGAAGGGGTTAGAGCTTTTGGGTGGCTTCGAAGAGGGCGATGATGACTTGGGACATTTTTTTGTAATTGAGGGTGTCGGCGGTGTCGGTTTTTTTGTGGTAGTGGGGATTGCGGTAGAACGCGGTATCGGTGATCATCACGGCGGGGTAGCCGTAGGCCCAGTAGTTGCGGTGGTCGGAGAAGTCTATGCCGGGTAAACTTTTGGGGGCGTTGATGGATTCTACGGCTAAGGTGGTGGTGCCACGCATGGCGTTTTTTAGGGTCAGGGTTTCTTTGCGGTAATCAAAGGTGGAGGCGATGGCGATGAAGTTGCCGGTGCTGGGATAGAAAAGATTGAGGGCTAGGTTGGGGTAGCTTTGGCTGTTGGGCTGGTCGGTGAAGTAGCCGATCATTTCGAGGCAGATCATCAGTTTGACTTCGACGCCGGCTTTTTTTAAGGCGCGGACGTGGTAGGCGGATCCCATTTCACTAGTGGCGTAAAAGGGAGGCTCTTCTAGTGGGTAAGAGACCAGTTCGACGGAGGTGGTGGGGGGATGGCTGGCGAAGAGTTTGGCGAGTTCGATCAGACCGGCGACGCCGGAGGCGTTGTCGTCGGCTCCGGGAAGGTTGCCATAGGCATCGTAGTGGGCGCCGATGATGAGGCGTGGACCGTTGTCGGGACCGAAGAATACGGAGATGTTACGAAACTCGGCGTCGGGATTGACGGTGGTGGAGGTGGAGAAGGGCTGTTCTTGCACGCGTCCGCCCGTTTGTTTGAATTGCTCGAGAATGTAGTCTGCCGTTAGGTCGATTTTTTCGATTTGATAGGGATTGCGTGGAAAAAAATCGATGCTGAGTTTTCTGACGTGGGCTTCGAGATCGGCGGGATTGATACTAATGGTCGATGGCTGACTGCGTGCTGAGGACGGTTGGGCAACCATGAAAAAGAAGATGATAAGGGGTAGTAGGATGAGCAGGAAGACTAAGATGAAAAAACTGAGTAGGCGTTTTTTCAGCGGGATAGGTTGGCGACCTAATATGATGGCGGCGGCGCCGCTGCGGTGTTTGGTGGGGATGGGCATAGGTTGGGTTTCTAGTCAGCACCGAGGTCACGGATGAAGTGGTCATCGTCGGTGAAATCGTTTATCGCCAACTGGTAGGAAATGACATGACGGACAACTTCTCTAACTTCGTTTCGAGTCTATTGTTTTTTCATTACTCTAAAGTTTAGAGCTTTCAATATTTGGATGTCGAGGTTTTTTGTAACTATTTAGAGTAGCGAGGTAAGGTGGAACTTGCCCCTCCACGGACGGTGAATGGAGAAAGGATGAGGTTGTTGTCAGGATGTTTTGTTGTTATTCTCGGGTAGGGTCCAGCAGAGGATCATGCCGAGGCCGTCGGACCAACTGGTGCTGCCATTATCGTTGCGGTGGGGCCAGGGGAGGAGGTTGATGATGGCGCCGAAGAGGGCAGCTAGGCAGAAACTTTGGGTGGCGATCAGGGGAATGGAATCGGAGCGCTGTAGTAGGGTTTGGGGGCTGATGATCAGGGCGATGAGTAGCACTAGCAGGATTTCGATGCCAGGGCCGGCGGCGTAGATGAGGAAATTTTTCAACTGCGGGGAGAGCTGATCGAGTGGGCGTGGGCGGACAAAACCTGAAAGGGGGATGGTGCGCAGCTCGACTTTCATGCCTAAGAGGATCAACTCGTGGCGGACTTTCCCTGTGCCGAGGCAGATGAGATCCACTTGCCAACCGACGGCACGAGCCATCAGGGCGTGACCAAATTCGTGAATCGCTAGCAGGATGATCCAGGAGATGAGGAAAAAAGGCAGCGAGAGTTTGGCAAGCGTGAAGTCGGTGGCGATTTCGGCGATGAAAAGTCCGGCGAAGACCAGTGAAAACAGCGCGATCGTCCATTTTTCTGGTGCGTTGGCGGGTGGACGATCGGGTCTGTGACTGGGGTCGAACAGGGCTTTGGGTGCTATGAGAGTTAACGTGCGTCAGCTACTTTAGCTCCAGCTCCGATACAGATCAGCTGTCCGTCGGCGGTGCTGAGGAAGAGTTTGCCTTGCGCGAGTGCGAGTCCGTCCCACATCGGGGCAGGCACTTGTTGGCTTGAGATCACGGTGCCGTCTTCGGTATTGAGGATTTTGAGTTCTCCGTTTTTGTGAATGACGTAGGTGTGATTGGCGTTGTCGATGACGATGCCGAAGATTTGGTTTTCCAACTGACGGCTTTTTTCTTTGATCGGGGTTAGCTTCAAGAGGTCTTCAGGCGCATCGCTTTTAGCCCATGGATTGACTTTCCATTTGGCATTTTTGGCGACGCGGTCACTGCGGAAGGGGCGGGGGGCGCCTTTGACTCCTTTGGTCAATTTTTTGCCTTCCTGCGCGGCTTGCCAGCCTGTGATCCATTTACGGTTAAATTTTTTGAGGCTTTCTGCGCCGAAGTCTTTGCGGAATAGGGCGGTGGTGCTGTCGTAGGCTCCGATCACGGTGTTGTTACGCCATGAGGTCAGTGAGCGGCGATGGGCTTCGCCACCGAAGCGGTGAACTTGACGGAAGCCGTAGGTCCAAGTGCCTCGTGGCACGATGACGGTGCCCCCACCTTGACTGACTTTGGCAAAGCCGTCCCAAGTGTCCACTTGCACATCTTTGCCATCCATCGAGATCATCCAGCGCGACATGGCGATGCGGTCACCTTCTTGGTGCAGCAAATCGACGGGATCAAATTCGAGCCCTGAGTTTTTGTAAAAGCCGAAAGATTCATCGTTTTCTCCGTCGAAGCTTTTTTGGGGGATTTCATTGATTTTATACACCCATTGTTTTTCTCCGCTCAGGGGATCGAGAGCGAAGATGAACACTCCGCCATCGGACAATTGTTGACGACCTGCGGCAAAATAGGCTTTGTCGTCGATGATCAAGATTGATCCGGCGACGGGCCAGGCGGATTCGATTTGACCATAAGCGCCCATGCGTTCGTCGATCGGAGCGGCTTGGAAGCGCCATACGGCTTTGCCGTTGTCGGCTCTCAGGGCGTGCACGTAACCTGCGTGGTCTCCAAAGAGCACCAGCCCTTTGTAAAGCGTGGGTGGGGTATCTACTCTGCCACGAGCGGTGAACTTCCAGGCGACTTTGCCGCTCGCGGTATCGATGGCGACCACTTCGTGGGCATTGGGGCGTGCGACATAAGCGATGCCTCCGGCGATGGTGGGCGGAGTGATGGGACCTTTGACGAAGGGGTTGTCATTCCAGTCAAAAAAGAGCGGGCTGGCGTCTGCGAGAGGGGACTGTTGCGGCGCGATGCGTGCTGACCAGAGGGTGTTGAGTTGTTTCGGACCTGCGCTGTCTGCACTGCTGCTGCGGGTAGCATCGTGGCGGTACATCGGCCAGTCAGCGGCGGCGGTTTTGCTAAGTTCGATTTTGGGAGCATCGCTTATAATGGTGAGCTTGAAGGGGATCTCTTCTGCTGGCAGATCGGGGAAATAGGAACCTTGTTTTTGGTGAGGGTGTTTGGGTGCCATGGCGACGTAGCCGCGTAGCATCGGCCAGCAGGTGCAATGTTTTGGCGTAGCGTAGATGAGTCCGTTGGCGGGGATGAAGCCATTCTCCCGCGAGCAGTTCGATTTGGTGATCGAGTTGGTGACCAGTTCGCCGGTGACCAGGTTGGTCATTTCGACGACGCCAGAGAAGATCATGTTGACTGTGGCAACGGGCGGGGCGCAGTGACCAAGACCAGCGGCGAGGGATTTTTTGGTTTCACCTGTTTTGGGATCGAGCGAGACGACTTCGACCGTTTGAAATTTAGCTTTCTTTTTGTCATCGTAGTCCACTTTGCCTCCTTGTTGGATCCAGAGGTCATCGCCGATGAACATGGCGCGCGCTTGGCGGGCGTGGTTCATGCCGGGGGCGTAGGTTTTTTCCCAAGCGAGTTTGCCGTTTTTGGCATCGATCAGGTGGATGCCGTTATCGGTATCGCTGTTATTGAAGCTGGAGACTTCATACGCCATCTGGTCGCCATACATCACACTGCGTTTGACTTTGTCGAGCCAGGGATAGTTGGCTTTCCACAAAATCTCACCAGAATAGAGATCGACGGTAACCGCTTCGGGTTTCTCCCCCTTGCGTGCTTCGCCTTGGATGTAACTGACTCGATCGCTTCCAGCAACGATGGTGCGTGGTGCGGAGGCTTCTTTTTTCCACAACAGCGCGCCAGTTTCCGAGCTGAAGGCGTAAATGCCAGATGGACCGGTTGCGACGACGGTTCCTTTGTGTTGAACTAATTCTTTGGGGTTTTTGATTTCTGGAAAAGAGTGGGCGATTTCTCCTGTCGCCGCATCGATGGCGACGAGGTTTTTGGTGGGGAAAGCGACTGCGAAGAGGTATTTTTCTGTCGCCACAGGGCGAGCCTGATTGCGACTGAGCCCTTTCATCACGTAGTTAGCAGGATCCATTTTGTCTTTTGCCAGACCTAGATCACGATGCCACAAGCGGAAGCCGTTGAAGCTGTCGCGGGTGAGGGTATTGCCGTAAAAGTTACGTCCTCCATCACTGACCATGCCTTCGACTTCATTGCCTGAGTGGCCAGCGATCCAGCGGATGCGTTTGGGCTCGCCGACGGCGGTATCGGGCGATACCGCGTTGCCGTTGGCATCATGACGGGGGTGGGACCAGCGCCCCATGTTATCAGGCCAAGGTTTGCGGGCGATCAGCCATTTTTTTTCTGGGTCATTAGGATTGGGCACTTCCTGGATGTTGAGGAAACCAGCGTCCTTGAGGTTCACTTTATTCAGAGCTCCGGGATGTGTGATGACTAGGGCTCCGTCTGGTACTAGCACGCGGAAGATTTCTTTAGCTGTGGCATCGCCAGAGTTTGCGATCAGCAGATTGATGAGATTCTCGCTGTAGGGCAGGTGAGAAAAATCGGCTAAAGTCTCTGCTGAAGCGACTCCATAGATGTGATTTTTTTGTAGGGTTTTCTGCGCTTGGCTCACCACATCGGTTTTGGTATCGAGCAGGTGAACAATGTAGCGTCCTGTTTTGGCAAGAGTTAGAGCGGTGGTGGTGTCTGTCGCTCCTAGTTGCACTACTGCACCTCCGTGGATTTTGGCTAGAGTGGCGGAATTTTCCGATTCGACAGCTTGCGACGTGATCGGGCATAAACTGAAAGCGAGCAGTAAAGAGGGCAGAGCAAGAAGACGTTTTTTCATAAAAGTGGGTTATTTTGGGGAAAGTAAACTGTCACCGATTTGTGGCTTAGTGTCAAATGGCGCAATTAGGTGTGAGGGAAGAGGGGAACCGCAGATTGCTCCTCCGACTGAAAGGAGACAGCCGGAGGAGATAACCCGAAGGCAAATGATCGCAGATGAAGAAGTTTAAATTTATAGGATAATAGAAGGCATGTGCGAATTTTGAACCAAATCATTAAGGGATCTGTGTCATCTGCGGTTATATATCGTTTGTCATGTATTGTGAAAAAGCGGCGTCGAGCCGCGCGCACTCTATAGTATGTGGAAATAATAACAAAAAGACTTTACAGACCAGTCTGTCTGTTTTATATCTTTTATCAAGATGAGTAGAAAGGGTGATGCAAAAAAACGGATTTTGGAAGCGGCTGGAAAGTTGTTTTTTGAGCTTGGCTATTCTGGAGTGGGGGTGAATCAGATCATCCAAGAGGCAGATACGGCTAAGGCGACTTTTTATCAACATTATCCCTCTAAAGAAATCCTTTGTGTGGCTTGGTTGGATGCTATGCATGAAAGGTCGGAGCTAGCTCGTGCTGAGATTTTGAAATCGACGGAAGAGCCGGAGGTGAAGATCGATCAGTATTTTGTCGAGTTAGAGAACTTTCTGGAAGGCAGTCATTTCCGCGGCTGTCCCTTTACTAATACCAGCTCGGTCACTGGGGAAGGCTGCGAATCGATTCACAAAAAAATTGAAGCCCACAAAATTTCGATCAGAGATTTTTTCTGTGATCTGGCGAAGCAGATGACCAACAGAGATGTTCGAGCCAGGGAGCTTGGGGATGATTTTTTCTTGTTGTACTCGGGGGCTACGATGGAGGCGCAAAATCTGCGTGCAAATTGGCCGGTGCAGGCAGCGAGAAGGGCGGCAGCTGAGCGCTGCCAACAGGAAGTGACAAGATCCAAGGAGGGATAAAAAATTTAGCATCAGTGAAACAGACTGGTCTGTTTGGGGTGAGTGAAACAAAGATAAGGTAAGATAAGATGAAAGAAAAAAACAAAACATCAAGTATCAAACACCGTTTGAACCCTGATACGTGGACGAGCGACTATCGGGATTATTTGGTGAATTTCGCGAACAAAAAAGTCTCAGATCATGGCATCGCTGAGGATTTGGTGCAGGACACGTTTTTATCGGCCTGGGTGGCTCGGGAAAGGTTTCGCGGCGCTTGCTCTGAGCGCACCTGGCTGATTGGGGTATTGAAAAATAAGATCATCGATCATTACCGGAAGACTGCGCGGCGTCCGCAAGTGAATGAGACGGATCTGGAAATGACTGGTAGTGAGCAGGGCGACTTTCGTGATAAGTGGTTGGATCAACATGCGGTGGCGAGCGACCGTTTTGACCCAGCGAAGAATACGGAGCGTCACGAGTTCATCGCCCAGCTGGATGCAGGGATGGAACTGTTGCCGGATCTCTCGGCTAAGGTTTTTGTTATGCGTGAGATACAAGGTTTATCCACCGATGAGATCACCCGTGCGCTTAATATCAGCAAGAGCAATCTATGGGTGCTGATTCATCGAGCTAAATCAGGTTTGCAAAAACATTTTAATGCGGTGTGGGAAGAGGAGCGGATTGCGGCGTGAGTTGGTGCTTGCTGATTAGATTGATGGGTAAGTGTGGGTGTCCTCACCCGCATGCTCTTTGTTGCTGAGGCCAGGCTCAAAAAGAAGGCTGGCAGTCGAGATGTTTGAGTTTTCATGGTTGGGAAGCCTGAGGGCAGATGGGAAGTGAAAAAATCGCTCTCAAATATGCGGTTCGCAGTTGTCAGGGCAAGGGTTTGTCGCTAACGTGATCGCGTATAAAAAAGACTATGAGCATCCTCAATTCACCAGGCAAACAGCAGACGCAAAAAGAACTCTACGAGAAAACTCGTAGCGTGATTGTTAAAGATTCCACCACCGGTTGCAGTCAATTAGCCGCGGAGGTGGCAGCGCTCATCAGGGAGCGACAAGCGCAGGGTGAAAATGTGGTGCTAGGTTTGGCGACAGGATCGACGCCAGTGCCTTTTTACAAAGAGCTGATTCGTTTGCATCAAGAAGAGGGACTGAGTTTCAAAAATGTGATCACTTTTAATCTCGATGAATATCACGGCTTAGCGCCAGATCATCGAGAGAGTTACAATCGCTTCATGCGCGAGCAGTTGTTCGATCACATCGACTTGCCCAAGGAAAATATCAACATCCCCGATGGCACGGTGTCGCTCGATGCGGTGTATGAGTCGTGTTTGGACTACGAAAAAAGGATAGAAGAGGCGGGGGGGATTGATTTGCAGATTCTCGGCATTGGCCGCACTGGGCATATCGGTTTCAACGAACCCGGTTCGTCACGCGATTCGCGCACTCGTATGATCACGCTGGATCGCATCACTCGCCGTGATGCTGCTGCGGACTTTTTGGGTGAAGCGAATGTGCCGCGTCATGCGATCACTATGGGGGTCGGCACGATTCTCGCTGCTAAGCGTCTGGTACTGATGGCGTGGGGTGGCAATAAAGCGGAGATAGTGCAACAAGCGGTGGAAGGCAAGGTGACGGATCGGATTTCGGCGAGTTTCTTGCAGGAGCATAGCAATGCGACTTTTTTGGTGGATGATGCGGCTTCTTCTCAGTTGACTCGTGTTCACCTACCTTGGTTAGTGGGTTCGGTGAAGTGGGATGGCAAGATGATCAAACGAGCCGTCACTTGGTTGTCGCATCGTTTTGAAAAACCCGTATTGCGTTTGGTGGATGGGGATTATAACGAAAGTGGTGCGGGTGAGATTCTCACGGCAAGTGGCCGTGCTTACGATGTGAATATCAGTGTGTTTGATATGGTCAAGCACACCATCACGGGTTGGCCTGGCGGTAAGCCGGGAACTGATGACTCGCATCGTCCCGAACGTGCCGAGCCAGCTTCTAAGCGGGTATTGATTTTTAGCCCAGAGCCAAGTGATGCGATCATGTCGCTGGGTGGCACGATCCATCGTTTGATCGAGCAGGGACATCAAGTGAAGTTGGTGGTGCAGACCTCGGGTGGACTGCGTGTGCCAGATTTGGCGGCACGAAAATTTGCCGCGATTCTGCAAGAGATGGCAGGTTTGCTTGGTGATGGAGGTAGCTCTGCTGGTGGAGAGTATGCGAGTCAGGTATTGAAGCAACTGGAAGATAAGGGGGCTTTTGGCGATGATACCCTAGACATCAAACGCTTGAAGGCTCTGATCTTGCGTGGCGAGGTGCGCGATGCGGCACAGGTTTGTGGTTTGGCTGCAGATACGGTGGTTTTCCAGGATTTGCCTTTTTATGAAAAAGGACGTTACCGTCAGTTTCAGATGCAGCAGGAAGATGTCGATAGCACCGCTGCTTTGTTGCAGGAGTATCAGCCGAATCAGATTTATGCTACGGGTCACTTAGCTGATCCGAGTGCGCTGCAGACGCTTTGTTATCGCACGATAGAGCAGGCGCTTGAGGGCTTCAAGGATGAAGCGTGGGTGAAGGATTGTCGCCTGTGGCTTTACCGTGGAAAAGAGAGCGAGCTGAATTCTTACGAAATCGACATGGCAGTGCCGATGAGTCCGGAGCAGTTGGATCTCAAAGGTGAGGCGATTCGTAAGTTCCAATCGATCAGCCAGGAGGAACTGGATTCGAGTGGACGCAATCAGACGACCGCGAAACGTTATGACCAGTTGGGGATGGCGGAATATGAAGCGATTGAGAGTTTTGAGCGAGGGTAGGGATGGGAGAATTGTGAATTGTGAATGTGGGACAGCTTTGTAAGCTGTTGTTAATGTGAGGGAGGGGTCGCAGGCTTCCTCCTTAGTCCCGTATTATGCTGGACTACGGCGAGATGAGGCGATCAACCTCTTTCGTCTGGACTTCGGCGGTCAAGAGGTCGCAAAGCAATAGGGTGTGGCAGATGGGATTGATGGTTCGATGGGAAAAATCAGAGCACCAGACATGGATAGAGGTTATCTTGACACCACTTTGAGCACCCGCAGAAATGCAATTCACCATGAAGCACATGAAGTTCATGAAGTATACTAAACTCAAAATACAAAGCCTTTATTCCTTCCCACTTCAATCCCTTCATGGTGAAAAATGGATTACCTATTTGCCTTCGGCGATCTCCACTGCCCTGCGGTAGCAGCTTGGCTCCAGCTCCTTTCAGTTGGCTGTTTTCTTGATTTTGGTATCACTTTTAGGTTTGTTCTCAAATTCGTCGCCCCCTGTTCTAGCCACCTTCTTCCATAGCGTGTCCGGTGTTCTGAATTTACATGGATGGACGGGATGAAAAGGATGGGAAGGGAGGCGGTAGTCACAGGAAAACCTCAACCTCAACCTCAACTTAAACTTCAACTTAAACTTGGGGGAGAAGAATGGTTCACACCCGCTTCGCTCCGGCTCAAATTTCAAATCTTCAAATCACCTGTCTGTATCATCCTTGAGGATGCGGGAGAGTTTGACTTGTTTGATAAGCACGGGGTATTTGGTGTTGGCCAGAGTGAAGCTGCCGTCATCTCCTTCGAGGCCTTTTTTCTCGTTGGCGACGAGGAGCTTTTCGCCGTTGACGTAGAAGATGCTCATGTCGCCGCGACGCATGATTTTGAGCTGATAGGACTTGCCGGCTTCGACTTTCACTTTGTGCAGCATGCCTTTGCTGTGCTCGTCGCCGTTCACCCGGTAGAGCAACCAGAAGCCATCGCTGCGCAGGAGGATTTTTGCTCCGCGGAAGATGATGCCGCCCCAACCGCCTGGCTGGTTGCTGTGTGGGGTGAGGGTGGCTTCGACGATCATGTCGCCTGCGAGATTCCTGTTGAGTTTGAAGCTTTGTGTTTTCTGTCCGTCAAGCAGTAGGCCGTCTTTGCTGATGAGGTTTTTGTCAGTGGGCAGTTGCCAGTTTTGAGTGCTCTGCTTGGTATCGTCAAAATGATCGGTGAACTCGACTTTGGTTTTCACTGCCTCTTTCAGCAGCTGCGGCAGCACGCGGATGGCGCGGGAGTGGATTCGGCGATAGGCGTCGGCATAGTGACCTGCTTGCATCGATGCATCGATGCTGTTTGACATCTGTTGGGCGAGTTCGAACTCGCCGTTTGATTTTTTGATATAGTTGACGGACTTGGAGATGGAGTTTTGTTGCTCGGTGAACCATGTTTGGTTTTTGGGATCCAGAGAGACTTGTAAGCTGGTGGCTTTGACTTGTTGAGCTTTGATGAAATAAGCGCGCAGTTGGTAGGGCTGAAGGACTTGTTTGAGCTTGCCATGGGGCAAAGCTAGTTCCGAGTTATTTCCAAGGTCTTGAATGTTGTCGATTTTTTTGGAGAATCCGATTTCAGTGATTACCGACCAAGGCAGTAGGTTGACTTGGTAGAGATAGGTTCCCTTGGCGGTGGTGAGGAAGCGTGCGGTGACGGGGTCTTGTGCTTGAGGCACGTCCTGATAGCTGCCAGCGGGCAGGGCGCGAAAATTGCGAGTGAATTCCCGCATCTCTTCTTCTCGTCCCATCGCGCCGAGCGGTTGGGCGCCGGCGAAGATGGTCTCAGGATTTTGAGCTGCCATGGCGATGGCGAAGTTAGCGAGAAAATTTCGCCCGGCGGCTTTGGGGTCTGAGTTTTGAAAGTAGGAAGCGTATTTTTCGGGATAGAGGGAATCCATGAAAGATTCAAAATAGACATAATAGAGCGAGGCGACTCCTTGCCCTCCGCTGCGGAAGGGGCGGAACAGTGAGGCATGGGTGGTCAGCTCGAAATTTAGATTCTGGGCGTTGTGGGTCCAGTGTTTGTCATGGCGCGATTCGGTCGGCACGATCAGCGGGGTGATGCTGACGGAGTCGATACGGCCTATGTTGTCGAGGTCTAGTGCGAAGTGTTGGTAACAGTGTTCTTTGAGATCAAAACCTTCGCTGCTTGTTTCTTTGCTATAGCGATCTTGCTGCCATTTTCGGCTGAGGTTGATGTATAGGCGTGCGCCTTTTTTTGTCGCTTGCAGACGAGTGCTGATGGCTTGGATCATCTGACGGTTGATCTGTTCTCGCCAAGCTAACCATTCGTTTTTGCCCGGTCCGGTGAGGTATTGATAGCGTTGTGCAAAACGTTGCGGGCTTTTTGCATCTACTGGCACTTTGATTCCGCTGTCTTTTTCAAAAGCTGCGATGGTGTAGTCGCCGTAGCCTTTTTTCAGGTCACTGAAAAAGACGGGGGTGTGCATCCACAAGTTGATGCCTTTGAAAGCAGGATGATGACCGAAGCGCTGTAGGATGTCATCGATCTGCGAGAGGAATTTTTTTCTCACGGCGGGGTGAGCGGGATTGTTGCCGTAGGAATTGGCAGCGTCATAAACAATAAGTTTGCCGAGCTGGTTGTAGATAAAGTGTCCTTGATCGATCAAGGCTTGTCGTTCTGTGGGTGAACGATTCAAGTCATCGGCGATGGTGTAGAGGTTGATCGCGGGGAAAAAACTTTGTCCGCGTTGTTCCATCATATCGAGCAATAAATCGATCCAACCAGCGACGCGCATGTTGCTGCCGACATTATTAACCGGCGAGCGGTCCAAGTGGCTCCAGCTGTAACGGAAAATAGGGTAAGAGAGGCTGTTTTGTCCGGTGTAGTCATTGTGATCGAGCAGCTTCTCGATGATCTGGAGGGTATAGTCAAAACGAAGCCCGGAGGAGGCGTCGGGGGTTGGCGGCATCAGCACCTCGAAGCTTTGGTCTTCGTCGAGATGACCGATGTTTCGCTGTGGAAGGTCGGTCGGGGTTTCGATTGCCAGTTTGGGCAGGCGTCCCGCGAGGGTGTAGATTTTCAGTTTTGATACGGCGGCGGGCAGGCCGTCGATCAGGGTGCGGACTTCGAACAAGTAGTGTTTGCCTTCTGGATAAAATAGGTAGCGGGTTTTTTGCATAGTGCCGCTGTTAGGAAATTCGCCGCCGACCTGCACGCCGCCAGATAGACGGTCGCGGTGTTGTTTGCGCTTGGATTGTGCAAAGAGGTAGAAGGACATGGCGCGCTCCTTGTCGTCCGGCCATTCGATCTCGATCACCAGCGGGGAGCCGGTGCTTTTGAGCTCAGGAACTTCTACTGCGATGCGGTCCCATTTTTTGTCACCGACTTCAAGATAGTTGCCATGGCCGGCGAGTTTTTTCACTTGGGAGGGCACGTTCTCTCTGAAGTTGTTTTGTTTGAGCGTCAGGTCGATATCGACCAGGCACTCTCCTAACTCTAGACCTTTGCTGGAAACTTCAGCGGCTTTTTGTTGTTGGTAAACCGTGATCGCAAAACTGCGTTGCCACTTTCCCTGTTCGGTAGTGACGTCACATTGCAGGCGGTAGTCACCGACGGGCAACTTTGATAGAGGCAGTTCAATCGTGCGTTTGTGATTGGCGGGGATTTCACCGTCCCACGCAGTGATGATTTGTGGGTCTTTGTCAGCGATGAAACTGAGTTTGAGCTTGGTTTTACCACTGGGCTCTGAGCGACTGGCGATGTGCAGACTCAATGCTTCTTTTTGTTCAGCGCGCAGGAAGCGGCGTTCGAGGGTGAAGTCGATGGTGGCGAATTGCCTGAATTGCGCTTCGATTTCGCTGCGCTTCAAGCAGTGTGAAAAAATCTTAAATTCGTCAAAGGCTGCTTCACTCAGTTGGCTCGGGCTTTCTCCGCCGAGGGTGAAGTAGCTGATGTCATCGAGCGCGACTTGGCCACTGCGATAGACGGGCATGCCGTTGAGGTAGAGTTGGCGCCCTTGCTGTTCATCCCAGCTCACCGCGACGTGCCACCAATCACCTTTCATCCAAGAGTTACGGCTTTTCCATTGCAGATTGGGGGAGCTTTTGCCGTCGGCGGGTGTGAGGTCACAGCGCAGCCAATTCCACATCCATAACCAGATTCTGCGTTGGTCTTTGCTTTTATCGCCGTTTTTATCAGCGGCGAAGGCGGAGAAAAAACGGTAGTTCAGATCGGGTTTGCTCTGATCGCTGGGCAGACCGTCCCAGTCCGGTTTGACCCAGAAAGATACCGTGCCAGATTTTGAGGAAAAGAGATTTTTGGCGGCGTATTGGATGGAAGAAGCGATTTTTTTATCAGCGTTCGAATCGTGTCCGAGATAGAGTGCCGAGCCATTGATGCCTTCGACAAAACGCAGGGGGGCTTTTGGTAATTGTAAGGGCGCTTGTTTGCTGCCATCGCGAGTGATGGCATCGGCAGTATTTTCAAAAGAGAGCTGAAAGATCGGCGCGGTGTCGGTGGGCGCAGCTTGCAGCTTGATGGGAATCAGGAGTAGCAGCAGGGCGATGCTGCTGAGTAGATGGAGGAAAAATTTCATTGGCGAGGGTAGGGCTGGTTGTATATCGAGGCAAATGGAAAGAAGCAGGAGATGTAGGGGGAAGAGTGGAACCGCAGATTACGCAGCCGAACGCAGTGAGACAGGCGGAAGATACTACCTAAAGCCAAATGGGCGCAGATGAAGAGGGGGAGAAGAATTTACATGGATGCACGGGATGCACAGGATGGTAGGAATAGCTGACGGAGATGCAGAGGGGGGGGCGAGGGGAATCTCAAATCTTACAGGAACAGGAGGAAGAGGATAAGAGGGGGATTTTGGTCGGGATCAGGGACTCATTCGTCTGGGGGTGGGAGGAGATTGGTTCGTGATTCGCAAAATTGCGGAGGATGAGTTTTTGAAAATCTTGTGTATCTTGTTCATCCATGCAAACTGTTGTTCTTTTCTGTGTTGTTTTGCCTCTGGCGATCGTTCTATATTTCACCCAATAATACCGTTGCAACTATGATGAAAAATTTCCATATAATGAAGGCGATTCAGTTTTTTTCTGTAATGTCGATACCCCTGATGCTTCTATGCTCTTGTGTGAGTGACGGCATTGGCGCCTCGGGGCAGGGCGCGGCGTCATCTGCGACTGGCGGTGGGCGAGGGATCCAGCTTAGCGGAGCGGAGGCTAATGCGATCGGGCGTAAGATCTGGCAGAATGAATGTGCGGGCACGGTGTCGGGGTTGACCTCGTGGAACTCGGGCGAGGATTTTCCTTCGCTGGGTATCGGGCATTTTATCTGGTATGTGGCGGGACGGCGCGGGCCTTTTGAGGAGAGTTTCCCGCAGTTGATCTCTTATATGAAAAAACGGGGGGTGAACATGCCTGGTTGGTTGGCGGGTCAAAGGGGTAGTCCGTGGAGATCGCGGGCGGAGTTTCAGGCGCAGGTGAATTCGCCGCAGATGAAGCAGTTGCGGACTTTTCTGTCGCAGACGGTGGTGGTGCAGACGGATTTCATTGTGCTGAGACTGGAACGGGCTTTGCCAAAGATGATGGCGGCGACCTCGGGGGCTGATCAGAAGAAAAAATTGCGTGCGTATTTTTATGCGGTAGCGGAATCACCAACCGGGGTGTATGCGCTGATTGATTATGTGAACTTCAAAGGCGAGGGGGTGAAGAGTGGTGAGAAATACAAGGGGCAGGGTTGGGGGCTGCGCGATGTGTTGCTGGAAATGCGCGGGCAACCCAGGGGGCAGGCGGCAGCGAGTGAGTTCAGCGAGGCGGCGAAGCGGGTGCTGCAACGGCGGGTGCGCAATGCGCCGAGTGGGCGTGGCGAGTCGCGTTGGTTGCCAGGCTGGATGAACCGCTGCGAGACGTATAAACGTGGGGTGTGAAATAGCTCTTGTCGCGTTATTACGCTTGTGGTAACAGTAAGGTATGGTGATCGAATTAAAATTGCGCAAGATAGGCAACTCGGTTGGGGTGGTATTGCCGAAGGAGGCGCTAGCGAAGCTTAATGTGGTGGAGGGCGATTCGCTTTGTCTCACCGATGCAGCAGATGGAGGGGTGAGGCTCACACCCGTTAACGAAGGTAGCGAGGAATTTGCCGAGCAGATGAATGTCGCTGAGGATGTCATTCGTCGTTATCGAAACACTTTACGTGAGCTGGCTAAATGAAGGAGCCGCGCTGGGTTCTGAATGAAACGGTCAAAGCTCTGAATGAGAGTTTGTTGGGGGAGTTTGGCGGGCTGGGCGGAATCCGAGATGAGGGTTTGTTGGAATCGGCGATGGCGCGACCATTGCAGTTGCATTCTTTTAGAGATCCAGATCTGTTTGAATTGGCCGCCGCGTATGCTTACGGTTTAGTACGAAATTACCCATTTTTGGATGGCAACAAGCGAACTGGCTTCACAGCGGCGGTGTTGTTTTTGGAGTTGAATGGTTGTCGTTTTGGAGCCAGTGAAATCGAGGCAACAGTGAAAACACTTGCCTTAGCGGCGTGTGATATGAGTGAAGCGGAATACGCAAAATGGCTTGAGGCGAACTCGGTGAGGCGGTGAAGATTGTTGAGGTGAGAAGAATTTGCATGGATGGGTGAATCGAAATGTAATGAAGGTAGCTGGAGGATATTGCCAGAAAGTAATTTTGGTTGAGGGTTTTTGATGGGTGATGTGGCACGCAATGGTATTGCGTGGGGGTGCGTGGCTTGGAGGAAACACAGCCGGTATCCAGCGTTCGCGGAAGAAGACAGTTGGCAGAAAGAACACGGATTGCCAATCCATGCCACGTTTTATGAGCTGCAGTGAGAAGTGTCGGGTGGCGTGATGAGTATTGTTATGGTAAAGTAATCACTAAGTGAAGACGCTAGAGTCAGTTGAAGATCAAGTTTCCCTTACTTGTCCTGTGAGTGAGGATGTGTTGCAGCAGGCGCGTGCTTTGGTCAAAAAGCATTTTGCTAAGTGTTTTTGGTTCAGGCATCCAGAAGCTAGCCTAATGAGCTGGGAAGATGTTTACTTAGTGGTGCAACATCTACGTGAGTATGGGGGGCGCAGGGAATGGGCGGAGGCTCAGGAATTATGGAAGGCGTTGCGCTCATGCCGTTAACGGATATTCAGAAAGAAATCCTACGTGTGATTTCAAAAAACCGTTCGCAGGAAAGTCATTTTGCAGGTGGTCTGATTCTGAATGCGACGGATGAATCGGCACGTTTTAGTCACGACTTTGATATTTTTCACGAGACAGCGGAGGCTGTGGAGAAGGCCAGTTTGGAAGATGCGGCTTTGCTTCGTTCGGCAGGTTTTGAAGTATTGCCGACCCAAGAATGGGAAAAGCCAGAAACTTTCCGTAAGGCAAGAATCACCAAGGATGGACAAACCATGGAAATTGATTGGGCTGCGGATTCTGCTTTTCGATTTTTTCCGATTGAACAGGATGCTGAAATGGGTTGGCGTTTGCATCTCTTTGACATGGCTACCAACAAGGCTCTCGCACTGTCGGCGCGCTCGGAGACACGCGATTACATTGATATATTG
Organism: Verrucomicrobiales bacterium; assembly: GCA_021648365.1. Lineage (GTDB taxonomy): Bacteria > Verrucomicrobiota > Verrucomicrobiia > Verrucomicrobiales > DEV007 > JAADHD01. The sequence continues at coordinate 40,641 of JAKISY010000006.1, read as the reverse complement.
GAGTTGGGAAAAATATATCCTTTGTCAGCCATTATCTGGGCGGCTTGTGGGAAAGATCCTGGCTTCACACCGTTATCACTGTTGAAAATGATGCTGCGTTTTGCACGTATTAGACCCGAGACGCTTGACGAGATCAAAGCTCGTGAGCTGGACCCGATAGAGATGAAGGAAGAGTGGATCGCAATGTCGGATGAAGCTGCAGAAGTTATCGAGCGTGTGAGCAATGAGCAACCCGATCTGCCGATTGGCTGTGCTTTTCTCGATGCGGACTTCAAACCTTGTTGGATCGAGGATCAGAAAGATCTACAGATTCATTTCGGCTCGTTGCGCGGGTGTTGGCCGAGTTTTTCTGAATTGTAAGAAGTTCAAGCTCACTCAGCTTCCGCTAATTGTCGCATCACAGTGCCGAAGGGAATGTGCACGCAACTTTCGAATAGGGGATTGACGCGCAGGCGGGCGGCGCTGGTGGCGGGAGATGTTAAGCCGCAGAGGAAGCGGGCGGCTTGGCGGGCGGTGCCGAGGGCGGCGGGATGCTGCTGCTGTAAGGAGTGCATGGCTTGGATGGTTTCGATTTTGCAACTGAGTTCATCTGTTGGCTGGATTTGAGCAGCAGCTTCGCCGAGGCAGATGCCACAGTGTCCGCAGGGCTCGATGTCTTCGCCAAAATAGGCGAGCAGTTTTTGGGTCAGGCAGGTGTCACTGCTGGCATAACCTAACATCAGGGCTATGCGTTCGATTTCTTGTTTTTCGTGCTGCAGAAATCGCTCAATCATTGAGCTTTTGAGTTGCTCTCGATCGATCTGCCGATCGCTACGGCGGTAGAGGTGGCGGTAGCCTTGCAGTTGCAGCTCTAGGTGCCCTTGTTGGTCGCACCATTCCATCGCAGCGAGGATTTTATCGCGATCCACGGCAAGCTTTTGCATAGCGCGACCGGTATCAAGGGTGAACCAGATATTGGCTTTGTCGGCGCAGGAAAAAAGGGTGGAGAGGAAGCTTTTGCGCCGTTGATTGAGTCCGTTGAGGATTTCTTTTGAAGAGCGCAGAGGTTTGAATCGGATTTGCCCGTAGTAAGAGCCGATGGAGCGGATGACGCCTTCGAGTTCGAGACGAGTGAGCAGGGTATTGACCACCAAGTTGCGCATGTCGTGGCGTTTGGCGAGGTCGTAGAGGGAGAGGTCGAGCTCTGCCCCGCCGTCGAGCAGTTCGTCGATCAGACGTTCCACGGATTGTGGATCGGGGGTATCGCCGTAAGTGAAATTTTCGAGGATGGTGCGGTCGTCGGCACAGATTAAGAGTTGGCAGATGGATTTTTTCCCATCACGTCCAGCACGACCGATTTCTTGCATGTAGGACTCGAAACCTTTTGCCATGTTGTAGTGATACACCGCGCGGATATTGCTTTTATCTACGCCCATGCCAAAGGCGATGGTGGCGACGACGATGCCGTCATCACTTGCCATGAAGTCATCTTGTACTTGGACACGCAGTTCGGGTTTCATGCCGGCGTGATAGTGCTGTGCTGGCAAGTCGTGTTGGCGCAAAAATGCTGCGACGCGCTCAGCGGTTTTTTGCAGGGTGACATAGACGATGCTCGGTCCGCGCGCTGCCGCTTGCGTTTGCGCTTGCATTTGTTGTAACAGGATGGAGTCCCTGTTGCGGCTATCGCAGGCGGTGACGTGTAGTTCTAGGTTGGAGCGATAGAAGCCGGTGTTGACGATGTGCTCGCGTTGGATGTGGAATTCGCGTGCCATGTCGTCGACTACGGGCGGGGTGGCGGTGGCTGTGAGGGCGAGCACACGCTGGATGCCGAGATCTTTGGCTGCCATGGCGATTTTCAAATAATCGGGGCGGAAGTTGTGTCCCCAAGAGGAGATGCAATGCGCTTCGTCGACGGCGAGTAGATCGATTTTCACTCCAGCAATCTGGGCGAGGAAGCGCTCGTTGCCGAGACGTTCGGGAGCGATGTAGAGAAGCTTTAGGCGTCCTGAGCGCATGTCGTCGAGCACTTGGCGGCGCTCGTCTTCTTCGAGTGAGGAATCCAGTCGGGCGGCGGCTATGTTGAGCGCGCGCAGGGCGTCGATCTGATCTTTCATCAAGGCGATCAGTGGAGAGACGACGAGGGTTAGACCATCGAAGCAGAGGGCTGGCAATTGATAACAGAGGCTTTTACCGGAGCCGGTGGGAAAGATGGCAGCGGCACTGTTGCCATCGAGTAAGGATTGAATGACTGCAAGTTGCCCATCACGAAAGGAGTCGAAGCCGAAGGTTTGTTTGAGGAGCTGCTGTGAATCGTGCATGGTCTGGTTTTTTTGAGGGGAAGGGGGCTATTTTGCAGTAGGGTTAGTCCTGAGTCGATGAGAAAATGAGGGGAGGGGGAGTTTTAGCCACAGAGGGGCAGGGGGCACTAGAGGAAGAGAAATTTAATTTACATGGATGGACAAGGATGAACGGGATGAGGAGGGAAATAAATAGAAAAGAAGGTGTCACGCAGAGGTGCAGAGACGCGGAGGAAGAGAGGGGACTTTGAATGGATTGATTGCTGAATCGAAATAAAATGAAGATAGCTGGAGGATAATACCCGAAAGCAATGGTGATAGTTGATATTGATGTGAAGAGAGGAGAGGAGGGGTTTTAGCCACTGAAAGCACGGAAAAGCACGGAAGGGGGATGAAGAAAAACTTAAACTTAAACTTTAACTGAGAAGGCTGGGCTTGAGAGGAAGAAGGGCTCACGCAGCCGAATCCCGCGTCCGCGGGAGGAGACAGGCGACCTGAAAGGTCGAGTGAAACGTCCAAAGACACGGAGACGCGGAGGAAGATGGGGATATTTACATGGATGGACGGGATGAACAGGATGGGGGGGGATTGATTGATGAGTGTCGATTGGTGATTAAGGGAGTATTTTCTTAACTCTGCGTCTCTGCGCCTCTGCGTGAGGAAATCTTGTGGGGGGTGGTGGTGAATTGAACGGTGGTTTTTTGATGTGTAGAGGGGAGAATAGTGCTTGCTGATGAGTGGAGCTGTCGCAATAGTTACCTATATGACTGCTTTGTTTCGACTGCCGCTGATCTTATCTGGAAAATTGATATGGATGTTTGGATTGATGGGGATCACTTCGCTGAGCTTTGCTGCAGATGAGAAAAAACAGGTTAAAGAATATTCACTGGGGCAGGAGTCGCAGCGCAAAGAAGGGGTGCCGCGCGGCACGGTGATCACTAAGACTTGGAAGAGTAAGGTTTTCCCCAATACGATCCGAGAATATACAGTCTATGTGCCTGCGCAATACCAACATGAAGGTCAGGATAAGGCGGCGGTGATGGTGTTTCAGGATGGTCATGCTTACTTGGATGAAAAGGGGCAGGTGCGGGCGACGGTGGTGATGGATAACTTGATCGCTGCGGGAGAGATGCCGGTGACGATTGGAATTTTTGTCAATCCAGGTTGGTTTGCCGATGCGCTGGAGGTGGCGCAAAAGTGGAAGGCTCCTAAAGGGGTGAAGAGTAATCGCTCTTTTGAGTATGATACGCTAAGTGCGGATTATGCTAAATTTTTGGAAACTGAAATTTTACCCGAAGTAGCTAAGAGTTACCGGCTGACGGATGATCCGGATCAGCGGGCGATTTGTGGCATGAGTTCGGGGGGGATTTGTGCTTTCACAGTAGCGTGGCAGCGGCCGGATTTGTTTCGCAAGGTGCTTAGTCAGATTGGAAGTTTTACCAACATTCGTGGTGGTCATGTGTATCCCTCCCTGATTCGTAAGACGGAGAAAAAACCGTTGCGAGTGTTTCTTCAAGATGGTTCTAATGATGTGGATAATCAGCACGGCAACTGGCCTTTGGCAAATCAACAAATGGCGGCGGCATTGAAGTTTGCTGGCTATGATTATAAATTTGTTTTTGGTGAGGGGGCGCACAATGGCAATCATGGCGGTGCGATCTTTCCAGATTCCTTGCGGTGGTTGTGGCGAGCGGAGTGAGTTTGATAAGGTCACAGCAACCACTCTATGGGTAGCAATCCCATCAGGCGGGGAGCCAATCGCTGGAAGAAAGTGGTGTGTGGGTCCTTGTGGTAGGTTTTGATGTTGCCATTTTTTTCGACTTGATGCCAGAGCAGTTTTCCATTCGATAGTTCCAGGCGGTAGCTGCCTCGTTCGAGTTGTTGTTCGAATAAGATGGCGAGCTTGCTGGAAATTATTGGAGAATCCAAGATGATGCCGATTTCGGTGTTTTCGATGGCCGATCGGGGGTCGAAATTGTAGGAGCCGATGAAAATCTGTTGACGGTCAAAAATAAAAGATTTGGCGTGCAGGCTAGATTTTGAAACTTCGCCTAACCAATTAGCTCCCCCTTTTTCAGGTGCTTGTGTTGTGTCATTGACTTCATAAAGTTCGATGCCGGCGGCGAGCAGTGCTTTGCGGTATTTTCGGTAGCCAGCATGCACGGGGGCTACGTCGGTGGAGGCTAGGGAGTTGGTGAGGATACGCACTCTGGTGCCTTGTTGGGAAAGTTTGCAGAGAAAAGCAGTGCCTTTTTTAGTGGGTACGAAGTAGGGGGAGATGAGAATGAGCTCCTTCTGGGTGTGGTCGAAGTAGGGTTTGAGTTGGGTCGTCAGGTGTAGTTCCTTGGCAGAGCGAGGGCTGGTGGTTTTTTCGGGAGCATCAACAACGATGCGTGCTTGTGTCCATTCGAATTTGAGGTTTTTATTTCTGAGGTCTGAGGCAAGCTGAGAGTTTTCTAATGCTACTCGGTAACGTTTGGCTTCGGGTAGTTTGATCAAGGAGGCAAGTTGACTTCGAAGTTGTGTGGTCTGGGTTTGATTAGGAGTCTGCGGGTGGAGAGTGCTGATGGGGTAGGCGAGCTGGCTGTTCCAATAGCGGTCAAAAGAGTTTTCTACTTTTTCTACCACGGGTCCGATGACCATAACATCGAGATCTCCGTAGTCTAGGTCGTGGTTGGCGTTGAAATATTCGTCGCCGATGTTGCGTCCGCCGAGGATGCTGATGGAGCCATCGGCGGTGAAGGTTTTGTTATGCATTCTACGGGTGATGGTTTTCATCCGTGTAGCCATTTGCCAGAGACGAGAACTTTTGCGACTGAAGGGGTTGTAAATTCGCAACTCGATGTTGGGGTGTTGTCCGAGCAGGCTTGCGTTAGCGTCGCGACCGGCAAAAACCATGTCATCAAGCAGCACTCGCACCCTTACTCCGCGATCGGCTGCTTTGAGAAGTTGGTGGGTTAATAGGCGGCCGCTCAAGTCGGCGTTCCAGATGTAGTATTGCAGGTCGAGGCTTTTTTGAGCCTGTTCGACGAGGAGCATGCGGGCTACAAATGCACTGGTGCCATTCACTAACAAGCGAGCACCTGATTTTCCTGATAGGTCGTGGGGGGCGCTTTCTTTTCTGATGTGTCGGGTTAAAGAAGAGCTCGAGGTTTCAGCTTTTGGTAATGCGTAGGAGGCCGTTCGAGAATCGTTTGGCGGAGCTGTCGCACAGGAGGTGAGGCTGATCACGATTAGGATCAGTAAGCTGTAATGGAAAATGGTAGTGCTCATTGGGTAGTGAGGAGCAAAGAGGAAGTAGGCTGTTTTTGCAATCTTATAATGGGTTTGAGGATTATCTCAGGGCAATTGATCAACCGTATAAAAGGGCAGGTGTAGTTTTTTTGCACTTTGAAAGATATGCTCAAGAGCAGTGGGGCTGATGTGATGCCCTTTGCCTCCGGTGGCAATGCGGTGGGCGTAAAGAACGATGATTCGTTTTTCTTTAGCGGCGCGAGCAAGAGCCGCATCGATCTGTTCGTAAGTGCGGTCTTTTCTGTCGGGTGCGTAATCGATGCCTTTGCCATAGAGGCAGCCATGAGCGGCGATCTGATCTGTTGCCACAAAAAAGGCATCTTTATCACTGATACGTTGACCAGCAGCGATGCCTGCTCCAGTTCGAATATGGTGGAAAATTTTTAGCAGCGCCTCATCGGTAGTTTTGTTATTGCTGCTCATGGGATAGGCAAAAGAGCTTGGCATGATTCCGGCAGCTTTGAAGGCTTTCAACTGAGGTTGCACTTCTTTTTCGACGTAGTCTTGGGCAGAATGTGCTACGGAGTATTTGACCGCACTGAGATGGTGAATGCTGTGACAACCAATGGCGTGGCCGTGTTCTTTTAGTTTCAGTGCGGTATCGAGAGCTGACTGATCGATGGCACCACTGATGTAAAAAGTGGCTTTGACTCCATATTTTTCAAACAGTGGAAGTGCCGCGATCCATTCGCTGAAATTACGATCATCAAAGGTCAGCACGATGCCGCCTTTGTCCACGGGGAGTGGAGGTGGCGTGGTGGCTGGGTCCGCAATCAGTGGGCTAATACAAATTTGTAGGGCGAAAGTTAGAGCGATGGAAAGTGATTTCATAAGGTAGTTTATAATACATGATGAAAAACATTTAACCACAACTGAAGTCTTGCCTGGTGCCGGAGGTAAAGGGTCCTATGTTTTTCAGAGGGGAGGGTGGGAAAGTGTGTTTTTGAAAAGTAGTGTGGGTGTCCTCACCCGCTTGCCCTTGTCGTCAGATCACAGTTAGCGGGTGAGGACACCCACACTACATCAATCTTTCGCAGAGCAAAGTTGTTAGGACTCCGCGTTCTTCCAAATTGATCAGAAAAGAAGGCTAGGGTTGCTGCGTGTTAGTGGGAGCAGTGACCTTTTGTGCATAGCTTTTCAGATTGCCTCCGCCCACTTTTTTGTAGGCGCGATAAACCGTTCCCATGTTGGTTCGTTTTCTTGGCGTTTTACGGATCTCGTCGATGAAGCGTTTCACAAATTTCGCATCTTTGTCTATCAATGCTTCTTGCACAGCGCGCGTGGCGAAATAAACATGGGTGGCTTCGAAGGGCGAATCTTCTCTGTCGTCAGGAGTAGGCCATTTGAGCAAATTCACTTGGTGGCGATCTGGCTCATTTTTGTCGGCAGGCCACATTTGGTTAAAGGCTCTTTGTCCTGCACCGTCACCGAATTGTGCATCGGTGATTCTCATGGCGAGCCAATGGGAGAAACCAATGGCGAACCACTCGCGATCCTTACTGGCGATGATGTCGCGGAGCAAGCTCTCGCCGACCACCATGAAGGCCATGGTGAAAAAGAACTCTTCACGGTTATACTTACTCTTGGTGGATTGGAAAAGTTTGTCGAGGTCTGAGCGGCATTTTTTTGCGATGGCGACTGATTGAAGTTCGTCGGAAAGGGTGGCAGCTTTATCCCGAGGAACCGGGACGATGAGATAAGAAACCGTATCGCCGTCCTCCCCCATTTCTTCCTCTAGCAGGGTATGGAAAACTTTTTGCCTGCCGAGGCTCGAGGTGATGGAGATTTCACCTGTGGATTTATCCTTTTCGATTCCGGGGATGGAGAGGCCCTTTTTCAGTGCCTCTTTCATATCATCAATGAACCAGAGTCGCACTAGCAGTTCAGGTGGTGTGTCGTTGGCGATCAGTTCAAAGATGTTTACCCACTCAGCGGCAGAGCGTTTGCGTGGGTGCAGGCCGTGCTCTATCAATATAGCATCATGCTTTTGGGTGAATTGAGGCGCGGAGATTGTGTCACGCGCGTCATCTCTGGCCATGGCGTATTCGGCGAGGATCGCAGCAACTTTTTCAGCGGTTAGTTTTGCTGTTGCAGCCAGTTCGGGAGGGTGAATCACTTTGACTCGGCCGGAAACGGCGCGTGGCCAGTCCTGCTCGATATGACTAAGTGAGGGGTGATCCTTCCTTTTGGTGTGAACCGCAAGCGCGAGCACAAACTGATCTGCGAGCAGCTTGCAGTGCTTGCGAAAAACCTTCTCCCAACCTGGATCTCCAGTAGCGGCATCGAGGCGGGTAGCGAATGCTTGGGATTCAAGAGGGGTTTTCTGGGAGCGGATCCATCCGTCGAGTGTGCTGCCGCCGTTTTTTAGTGAAGTGAAAATGATCGCCAGGGCAACTTCGCGCACCGCTTGTTCGGCAGGAACATCATTTTCAGTGGGCCAGGGCGGGGTGTTTCGCATGCGTTCAGCAAGGGTTTCGATGGATTGCTCCCATTCTAGGGAAGCTACCAGTCTGATTCGTTCACCGAACATCCATTTTCTTCCACGTTTGGGATCATAGGTGTCGTTGTTGGCAGCGCAAAAGACGAGACTGAGTGCTTTGCGGAAATGATCGCCTTCGTTGTCTGTCACCAGCATGCGCTGGAGCGCTTTCTCGAAAACTCGGCGAAATATTGCCTCGTAGAGTTCAGCTGCAACACGCACCAGTGCACCTTTCTCAGGGTTGGCGAGTAATAGGTTCATCAAGTCGTTGTTTTGGCGAACAATTTCACCTCGGCTCGAACCGATACGATAAGTCAGTACAAAATCGAGCTGCTGTGTGGCGACCGTTTGCGGATCGGGTAAGGTCTCCAAGTCGATTGGCTCCTGCAGGAACGATGGGCGGATCCGGATGCCGGCCCCATTTTTCCGAAGTTGCACGATGGTGTCCTGAAACACCCAGTGATTGCGTTGGTGCTGGGCTTTATGTTCTGCTTCAACTTTGTTCCAGAAATTGAGGGTGTCGAAACCGAGTTGCCAAGTCTTCCACCCATCGACTGCCTTGAGGGCGAGTTGAGTGGCTTCGTCCCAATCTGTGCGGATGGCTTGGTCGGGTCCATTTTGCAAACCGGTGAATTTGGCGATATGGCGCAGCGAATTATCAGTGGCCTTGGGACTGAGAATATAGGCGCGGAGAACAGCGGGGTAGGACTTTTTATCGTCCCTGAGCATGGCTACTTGCCAGGCTTTGGCAAGTTTCAACAGAGGTTTCGCCAAATCCGCTTCGTCTGCGGGTAATGTGACGGTAACTCCGTCGGCCGATTGTTTTACGCGCTCTTGTGAGTTGCCATGTGATACAAAAATGGAGCAGCAGATAGTCGCCCAAGTGATTGCTATGAATAATTTCGACATGGCTGAATAATGTTATTTCAGATGACTCTCTGGGAAAGAGTGCTTTTGAAAAGTGTGTGGGTGTCCTCACCCGCTTACCCTTATCGCCAGATCACAGTGAGCGGGTGAGGGCACCCACACTACATCAATATTTAGGTGCTTGGGACTCAAGCCGCTTTTTTCTTTGCTGGCTTTTTCTTCCTTTTCTTCGGCTTGCGGTAGGAATCTTTGGGATCCTTGGCTGGCACTTTGTAGAGTGTGCGCAGACGTTTGAGTTCGGCTTCGAGTTTTTGCTGCACTTCGGCGGCTTCGGGTTTGCCGTAGATGCTGACCAGTTCGTTGGGATCTTTCTCTAAATCGAATAGCTCCCATTCGTCGAGTTCGTAGTAGTGGATGAGTTTTTGTTTGCCACTGGTCACGCCATAGTGCCGGGCGACGGCATGAGCTCCTGGAAATTCGAAGTAGTGATAATAGAAACTTTTGCGCCAGTCTTTGGGGGTTTGTCCTTTGAAGATTGGAACGAGGGATTTGCCTTGCATATCATCTGGAATCGAGGCGCCGGCGATATCGAGGAATGTTTCGGCAAAGTCGAGGTTGGAGACGATGTCGTTATTGATCGAGCCAGGTTTGATGACGCCAGGCCATCGGGCGAGTAGAGGAGTTTTGAGTGATTCTTCATACATCCAGCGTTTGTCGAACCATCCGTGTTCACCGAGATACCAGCCTTGGTCAGAGGAGTAGATGACGATGGTGTTTTTAGCCAAACCTGACTCGTCGAGGTAGTCGAGCACGCGACCGATGCCGTCATCGACGGATTTCACACAGCGCAGGTAGTCTTTGACGTAGCGTTGGTATTTCCATTTGATCAAGTCGCGGCCGCTGAGGTTTTGTTTGCGAAAAGCTTCGTTCTTGGGGTCATAAGCGGCTTTCCAAGTGGCGAGTTGTTCGGGAGTGAGGCCTTTGGGGTCATCGAATTTCAGATCTTTGCTGGTGAGGTGATGTTCGATCGTCATCTTCTGAGTCGAAGCGGGGGAGGCGCGATGGGAGTAGTCATCAAAAAGGGTTTCCGGTTCGGCGATGGTTTCATCGTCGAGCCAGTTGAGGTATTTGGGGCCGGGTTGCCAGTTGCGATGCGGCGCCTTGTGTTGATACATCACCATGAAGGGTTTGCTTTTATCGACCTGCTTGAGCCATGCCAGAGTTTTGTCGGTGAGGATGTCGGTGGTGTAGCCGGTGTGCTTGACCCTTTTTGGCTCGCCCTCGATACCTCCGGTTAACATGGGGGGGTTGTAGTAGGGGCCTTGACCGACAAGCACGTCGTAGTAATCAAAGCCTTGCGGGGTGCTGCCCAAATGCCATTTGCCAATCACAGCTGTTTGATAGCCTTTTTTGCGTAGAATTTTTGGGAAGGTTTGCTGGTCACCGTTGAAGCGGTTGTGGTTGGTCATGAAGCCGTTGAGGTGGCTGTATTTACCGGTTTGGATGACTGCGCGGCTGGGGCCGCAGATAGCATTAGTGACGTAACAACGGTTGAAGCGCATGCCTTCCTTGGCGATGCGATCCATATTCGGCGTATGGATGCGGAGAGGGTCGTAGGCACTGAGCGCTTGTTCGCAGTGGTCGTCAGTGAAGATGAAAACGATGTTTGGGGGTGTATCGGCAGCGGAAAGGCTACTGTTTGAGAGCGAACTGATGGTCATCAGTATGGCGATGAAGAGTGCTGGCTTGTTCATAATCTCATAGGATGACATATCGAGCTTTGTAGGAAAGGTGAAATTTAGGCGTATTTGCGTGAGTCTGAGAAAAGGATAGTTGATCAATGCGTTTGGCTGCACTTTGACTATTGACAGATCTACAATGTAGATACACAATAAGGTTATGGAGACGCGCATAAGCAAGTGGGGGAATAGTTTGGCACTGCGGATACCGAGCGTATTGGTTCGAGAGGCTAATTTGTCTGTGGGGCTAGAAATGGAGATCAAAAGCAAGGGGGAAGAGATTGTATTGACTCCCAAAAAAAGGTTTCAGTACAAGCTGGATGATTTGTTGAAAGAGGTGAATGAGAAAAATCTCCAGGAAGAAGTGGATGCGGGTGAATCTATAGGCAAGGAGGAATGGTGAGTAAGCCGTATGAACCAGAACGCGGAGATTTGGTGTGGTTGCAATTCAATCCCCAAGCTGGTCATGAGCAAAGAGGGAAAAGGCCAGCTTTGGTGCTATCGCCTAAATCATACAACTCTAAGGTTGGTCTAGCTTTGTTTTGTCCGATTACTTCAAAAGTTAAAGGTTATCCTTTTGAAGTAATGATCGAACAAGGGACGGTTGTGGGGGCGGTTTTATCGGATCAGATAAAAAGTCTCGATTGGAGGAAGCGGCAGGTGGAATTCATCGAGAAATTACCGTCGGAGAGGCTTGCCGATGTGATTGCTAAGATTAGGGCAATTTTAGATTAGGTTTTTATTGTAGCGTTAGTATATCAGTTTGGATGTGTTGAGATTATTGAGAAAATGCTTTATCAGAAAAAATGACTAAAATGATATCAGTGATACGAATGATCAGCGGAGGACTGTGCGCTGCTGTTGCTCCGCTGTGGATGTTCTATGCGTGGTATAGTGAGGATTTTGCGCGTTATTGGGTTTATCTGGTGGCGCCCGTGATCGGGGGGCTGTTGATGATGTTGTGGTATGTGTTGATCGGGCCGGGGGCGTGGCGTTTACGGCTGAAGCGTTTTGTGATGATGGTGGTGGTATTGGGGCTGATTACGGGTTTGTTTGTCGGATTGACTCGTTACGAAGGTTCGACGGGAGGCACTTCGTTGCCAAAATTTGTATGGCGCTGGGCACCTGAGATCGATGCTGAGATTACTGCTGCAAAACCTGTGGCGTCAGATTTGATGGGTGATAAAAGTGGGGCTTTGAGCTTTGCTGAAGGGGTGGTGGATTCGCCTCAGTTTTTAGGCACGAGTAGGGACGGGGTGTGGACGGATTCGCAGCTTAGCTTTGATTGGAAAAAACAAAGCCCGCGGGAGTTATGGCGTCAGCCGATTGGTGCGGGGTGGTCGAGTTTTGCGGTGGTGGGACGACGGGCGGTGACTCAGGAGCAACGTCGCGAAGATGAACTGGTGACTTGTTATGATTTGCTGACGGGAGATTTGTTGTGGGCGCACAGTGACCGAGCGCGATTGGAGTCGGGCATGGGAGGCTTGGGGCCGAGAGCGACACCGACGATTGTGGCAGAGCGAGTTTATGTTTTTGGTGGCACTGGAATTTTAAATTGTTTGGATTTAAGCAGTGGTAAGCTGATCTGGTCACGGGATCTTGGACCGCAAATGAAGGGGCATTTTCCGGACTGGGGCAAAAGCACATCGCCACTGGCGGTGGATGACTTGATCGTGGTGAGCGGAGCGGAAAATGCTGCGCCGACCTTGTTAGCTTTTGATTCACTGACGGGCAAGCCTGCCTGGGTGTATGAAGGTCGGGGGGCGAGTTACAGTTCGCCTCGCTTGCTCGAAGTGGATGGGGTGAGGCAGATCGTTAGCATCAATGGTAAGGATGCTACTGGGCATGACCCGGCGACGGGTAAGCAGCTGTGGTCTTTTGATTGGCCAGGCAAATACCCGAAAGTAGCGCAACCACTATTGGTGGGGACGGATCAAATTTTGCTGACGGCAGGTTATGGAGCGGGCAGTTTTTTACTGAAGGTGAAGCAGCAGGCAGAAGCTTGGTCGGTGGAAAAAATCTGGCAGAGTAAGAAGATGAAAACCAAATTCAGTTCAGTTGTGATTCGGGGAGATTATGCTTATGGTTTGGATGGAGGTATCATGGCTTGCATCGATCTCAAATCGGGGAAAAAGGTGTGGAAGGGCGGACGTTATGGTTTTGGTCAGCAATTGTTGGTGGGGGATAAACTGTTGGTGCAGACGGAAAAGGGAGCTATCGCCATAGTTAAGGCAGACCCGGCGGAGTATGAGGAGCTTTTTCAAATGCAGGTGCTGGATCACATGACCTGGAATACGCCGACTTTGGCGGGGCGTTATTTGTTGGTGAGAAATGATCGTGAAGTGGTGTGTTATGATCTTGCGCAGAGCGCTGGTGCGGTGAAGGTTTCCGAGCGTTGATAAAAAACCCTAACCTGAACCTCTCTAGAGATGAGCAAGCACAGTCAATTGAAACTGGATCGAAGAAATTTTTTAACTGGTGCAGGTGGCGCCGTGGCAGCGATCGCGGCGACTCCGCTGATACTAGGAGCAGCGAGCAAAGCGGGCAAAAAATACCGCACGGCCTTGATCGGCACCGGTTGGTGGGGGATGAATATTTTACGAGTGGCGCTGGAAGAGGGGCGGACGCAAGTGGTGGCGCTGTGTGATGTCGATGCGGATGCTTTGGAGATCTCTGCCGATGAGGTGGACGGGCTGACTGGGGTGACGCCTAAGATGTATAAAGATTATCGCGAGATGCTCGAGAAAGAGCAGCTCGATGTGGTGATTATTTCTACTCCGGATCATTGGCATGCGCTGCAGGGGATCGCCGCGGTGCAGGCGGGTGCGCATGTGTTTCTCGAAAAGCCGACGGGGCATACGATTGAGGAAGGTCGAGCGGTGCTGAATGCGGCGCGGGCGACCGAGCGGGTGGTGCAGGTGGGATTGCACCGGCGCATCGGTCCGCATCATGTTTCAGGCATGGAGTTTTTGAAAAAAGGAGGTGCGGGCAAAATCGGCATGGTGCGGATGTTTTCTCATGGTGGTGGCGGGGCGGAAAAACCGACACCGAATAGCGAGATTCCCGAAGGTATGGACTGGGATATGTATTGCGGACCGGCTCCATTGCGACCGTTCAATCGAAGGATTCATCCGGGTGGCTTTCGTAATTTCCTTGATTTTGCCAATGGCACGCTGGGAGATTGGGGGGTGCATTGGTTAGATCAGGTTTTGTGGTGGACGGATGAGTTGTATCCGAAAAAAATCTACAGCACCGGAGGACGGCCGATCAAGGGGAAGCCAGTTTTGAATGATAAGGAGCAAACGACGGACGCGCCAGATCATCAGGTGGCGACTTATGAGTTTGATCAGTTCACTGCGGTGTGGGAGCATCGTCGTTTTGGTGGTAACGATGTGGAGAAATCACGAGTGGGCTGTTATTTTTACGGCACCAAGGGGGTCTTTCACATGGGGTGGCGAGATGGCTGGAATTTTTATCCAGTAAAAAAAGGCGCGCAAGTGGTGCATCAAGATCCACAATTTGATAATCAAAAAGACGGTCATAATGTGAGACTTTTGTATAAGGACTTTATGGACTCGATCGAGCAGGGGCGCAAGCCAGTCGCTGATATTGAGATGGGTCATCGGGCGACAAATCTTAGTTTATTGGGGATGCTGTCGTTGAAAGCGGGGCGTAGTGTGGAGTGGGATGGGGTCAAGGAGAAGATTGTGGGTGACGAGCAGGCGAATGGGCTGTTGCGTAGGGAATACCGTGCGCCGTGGGTTTATCCGGAAGTTTGAAAGGAAGAGGGATTAAAGATAATGGATGATGAGTGAAATGAAAAATAATTCTAGTGCGCTGCATGACCGAGTATTGACTTTGGCGGGGGTGGCGGTGTTGCTGTTCGGTGCGCGATACGCAGCGGATATTGTGGTGCCGTTTTTGTTAGCTTTGTTCATCGCGGTGATCGCTAGAGGGCCGATTGAATGGTTGAAAAAACGGGGGCTGCCGTCGTCTCTGGCGGTGGGATTTGTCATTCTTGCGGTGATCGCAGTGAATGTGCTGGTAGCGGTGATGCTGGGCGCGACCATTGAGCAGTTTAATGAGGCTTTGCCGAATTATCAAAAACGTTTGAGCGGACTGACGCAAAATGTAGTCATTTGGCTGGATGCGCATGGGGTGGATGCCAGCAAAGCGGGGATTCAAAAGGTGCTCAATCCAGGGATGGCGATGGGTTTTGTCAATACGATGCTAGGAAGCCTTGCTGGGGTGATGAGTAATGCTTTGCTGATTATTTTCACGGTTATGATGATGTTAGTGGAGGCAGAGGGTTTTTCTCGCAAGGTACTGTTGATGAAGGGTGGCGCGGGGGAGAGTTCGATGAAACGGTTGTCGCGCATCATGGAGAGCATGAACCAGTATGTCGGAGCTAAGGCGTTCATCAGTTTGATCACTGCGAGCTTGGTGTATATCGGGCTCAAAGTAGTGGGTTTGGACTTTGCTATTTTGTGGGCATTTCTAGCTTTTGTGCTCAATTTCATTCCCAATATCGGATCGATCATGGCGGCGGTTCCGGCAGTGTTGTTGGCTTTGGTGCAACTGAGTGCGACCAGTGCCTTGGTGGTGGCAGGTATTTATGTGGCGGTGAATGTGGGCATGGGCAATATGGTCGAGCCGATGTTGATGGGCAAACGAGTGGGCTTGTCGGCTTTGTTTGTTTTTCTGTCATTGATTTTCTGGGGCTGGTTGTTCGGACCAGTGGGTATGTTGCTTTCAGTGCCTTTGACGATGGTGGTTAAAATCGTCGCGGAAGGTAGTAAAGAGACGCGGTGGTTGGCTGTGTTGCTGGGACCGGCTCCGGAGGAGGGGGATTGAAGTTCGAAGTTTGAAATGAAGAAATTATGAAGAGTGATTTGCTGGAGAGGACTTTTGAGTTTGCGAAGCGGATTGTTTTGTTGTGTTGGGAGCTGGATAAAGAAGCTGGAGTTTATTACGGTGATACAACTGTGAAAACGGTATAAGTACCACTGGGGTTGAGTGGCGGGTTGAGATTTATGGTTTGATGCCGCTTAGTCCGAGTAAGAAAACCGAAGCGTTCGCATGGTCTCCGCTTTGCAGGGCAACTGAGATGATAGCTTTTTCAGGTTGAGGATTGATCCACTGATAGCTATATACGCTGCTCGGCAAGCCATCTTCGGTGGTGCCAGTCCATGCCAGCCAAAGATGTTTGTTATCTGGATGAAAGCGGGTCAGGGAAGGTGCCCAAGCCATGATATTTTTGTCATTGGTGAGCTGGATTTTACTCGATGGGAGCGGATATTTTTATAACGAAACCAGGATGAGCCATAGGTGGTGAATCCTTTCGAGAAAAAGTAGTCAAAATCCGAATAGATTTCGTTTGCCGAGTAGGGCAAATCTTCGATCGTCAGCATTTCACGGTTACGCAGTAGGTCGAGAGCTTTTTCTGAGCCTTCATGTCCGTTGGCGGCAAAATGACCTGCTTCAGGTTTTTCAACATCTTTCCGCGTGATCAACATGTCATGATAAAAGATGGCGGGTCAAGGATATCGACCTGATCGAAGGTGATTCCCTGTGGTGAGACTTGATGGCGGGAAAGTTGAAACAGCGTCATCAGTCCGTTCCGGGCTCCTTCATCGCTTTTCCCTACTATGAGGACAGCATTGCCGGTGATTTTTAGCGCATAGCTTGCTTCGAATTCAGACGTGCTTAGTGATTTTTCATCGTTTCCAGATTTGAGTCCAACGTTTCTGGCAGGTTTTCATTGCAAAGGATCCAGCAATGTTTCCATCGCTTATCTAAAGGGCTTCCATGTAAGCTGATCTGAAATTTTTCGCCAAAAAAGGATTCAGCGCGTTTGGCGTAATTTTTGATCGATGGGGCGTGGAATAATTGCGCTTTGGCTTGTAGTTGGAAGCGTCCCTTTTTCCATTCGACGTTTTTTGGAGAAGGCATGATCACCCGACGTGAGGGAAGTGGGGACTTCGACGTGTAAATATCTTTTTTTGAGGCGCTGGGCTGATAACTTGCTAAGTCCTTGAAGTTGGGGGTGATTTTAACTTTCATGACAGAGGTGATGGATTGCCCCTATTTTTAATAGAAGATCAGAGTGGAGCAAATGAGCATCGTCCCGGCCTCGCCACGAGACCTGTCGATAATCAAGGAACAGGGTAGGGCGGTCGAATTTTAAATCGATACGACCAATAGCAGAGTCGAACTTCATGTCTCTGAAGCGATTCACTTCCCCCCAAGCTGAAAATATTTTCTTCGCCGCAATAGCTTGTTTTGGAATGGGTAATGATTTGCCCGCAGGGCCTTCTGAAAAAGATCGACCGGCGATCAAATGGCTGTTGAGATAATTTTCAGCCCAACTGAATCTCATATCATGGAGTGCGGTGATTTTTCTCTCCACACGAAACTCCCAAGTATTCTTTTGATGTCTTATCGTTTAATTTATTGCAAAGAATGCATAAAGGCGAGGCGGAAGGGCGCGGGGCGTGATTATGTCTATTCTAGGTTAAGGTCTGCTGGAGAGAGCGTGTGTTCATGGATCAGTCCATTTTTTCCAGAAAAGGATCTGAAAACGATGGCGACATCTTTTTTTGTAGCGGGATAAAATTCAATCTCGCCAAACAGGTTAACATCATCTTTCTTTCCATAAGAGTAAATCATTGCTGTTGGCAATGGATTGGGAGGAGTTCGGCTTTCTCTTGAGAGTGCTCCAGGAGTGAAGTCATAAAAAAAGCGATTTTTTCCAATCGGTAATTTATAGATGTCGTTACGGTGAACATCTCCTGAAATACCAATCACTCCACTGATACCGTTGTC
The DNA here is from genome assembly GCA_021648365.1 of Verrucomicrobiales bacterium. Taxonomy (GTDB): domain Bacteria; phylum Verrucomicrobiota; class Verrucomicrobiia; order Verrucomicrobiales; family DEV007; genus JAADHD01. The sequence continues at coordinate 23,161 of JAKISY010000006.1, read as the reverse complement.
ATTAATGAATGAAAAAATCCGATCACGCTCTGCCACATAATTTTCCCCTGCCCAACCGTCTCTTTTTGCTCTGCCAAATTGCGTTCCAGAAACCAAGACTTTATAGCGCGACTTTGATTTTTTTAGCCCCTTACAGAGCCAAGCAAACTGGGTTTTTCCCAATGCTGTTTTTTCTTTCATTCTAGCGGGGTAACGTCCGTCTAGTAGAAAAAATTCAACATCTCCAATGACCTGTGAACAATAATTGCCTTTGTCGTTTGGAAGTCCATAGGAAGGGTTTGGCCAGTATTCTTTGAATGCTAACAGGGCTTCATCGGCAAATTCATGGGTGCCATCACAATCGTTAGGCCCAAAATCGTGATCATCATAAATCCCATAAGTTGGCGTGGATCGGGTGAGTTCTTTAAAGCCTATTACTTCTCTAAGCTCTTTAGTTCCAGCATGAATTTCTTTCCTAGCTCCACGGGTGGTGTAGGGGAAGTCTCCTAGGAAAAAAACCGCATCAGCCTTTCTTTTTGCCATTTCTACAAATATAGATGTAGTTGGGTCCATTTTATTTTCCTTGGTATTATAACCATATCCATAGACCATTCGTAGGCTCTTGTTTTTCCGAGCAGGCCCTGTTGTGGTGAAAAAACCCTCTGCTTTAGTTTCGCCTGCGGTAATCAAATATCGGTAATGTTTGTCCGGAGCCAGGTTTTGAGATCTGGCAATGATGGTGAAATCAGATTTTTCATCAGTTTTGAATTTCTGGGTAGTTATTTCTTCAGGTTTTTCTAGTGGTGACACTTGCAAGGTCACTTCCATCGATTTTTCGGTTCTCAGCCAAATAGCAGCACTATTTGGAGAGACCTCACCCAGCATAGGTCCATGTGAGATATCGCTCTGCGCTGAAGAAAAAATAGAGCTTGATAAAAATATCAATACGGCAAAAAATGTTATTTTAATTGAGGCAGTCATGTGTTTTCCTTTATGTGAGTGCGTCTTTATAAACTGGGGCCACGAGGAAGGGAAGTGATTATTAACAGATTGTTCCACGATGACAGGTGCCTTGGAGCCGGACTGGAAAGAAAATTGTGATGCGGAAATACGCTAACAAACTTCAAAGGGTCGTCCCTATATTATTCGCGAGATTACCATGTCCTGGGTGCACAGGAATTAAAGTTGGCGGAAAATTGACTATGGAGTGTAGTTCTGGCCTCTTTCCAGAAGCGGTTCAGATTTCAGGATCTGAGCTTGAAGATAGAGATGCTTTCGTAATTCGGCATAAAATTCTTCCGGTGTAGTCACCTCGTATAATTCCCTTTATGCATTAAATTGTCATCGCGACAATTTAATGCTTGCGTCTACTTGGTTATAATATATAATCACTACGACAATTTAAATGCCAAGCTATGAAATTAAAAAACACACTTGTTTCTATCTCGCTAGCGCTCATGTCCACCGCAACTGTTAAGGCTGATTTGGCGAAAGATGCTGGAATAGAATTGTTCTACCCTGACTACAGCTTGAGAGGCTACGTCTCATATTCGACCCCAGGACGTAACAAGGGTTAGGAGCATTGGGGCGGGGGGGTGGTGGAGAATGTTTTTTCACCAGAAGGTGCAAACGGCGTAGTCAGTAGAGAGGTTTTAAAAAGTATTATTATTCATTATGAAAAAAGTTTATTGGTTATATTTGTTCGTTGTTTTGATTGCCATATTTGGTGCGGATTTCGTTTCCATAAGTGCTAAGCCTGTGGTTGAAAAACCTGATCTGAAAGGCAGTGATGATAAACTGGAGCCTCTATACGGTCGCAAAGTGATTGATCTGAGTGGAAAAATTCATACCCTAGGAGCGGGGCGCCCAGCACTACCGTCGGTAGTGGTGTTTCTCGGTATAGATTGTCCTATTTCACGACGTTCGATTATTTCATTGAATGATGTAGCGAAGGTGGCTAAGCAGGGGGGGGGTCACCTTCATCGGAGTGGTTAGCGATGCGACTATCTCTAGAAAAGAAGTTTTACGCTTTAAAAAGGATTTCAAAGTTAAGTTTCCATTAGTATTAGATAGCATTGGAAATTTAGCTGTAACGCTGATGCCAACGCATGTGCCTGAGGCTTTTTTGATTGGCACGGATGATAAAATTCTCTACCGAGGCGCCATCGATAATGCCTTTGCGTCACCAGGGAAGCCTCGTGCGCAAACTACAGAGCATTATTTGAAACAAGCTATAAACGAAGTGATAGCGGGCCGTCACCCTACTCGTCCGCAGATTAGAGCGATAGGTTGCATTTTTGAGCCTTGGCAAAAAGGTGAAGACGGGAAGAGCCTTTCGCTGCTTGAGCCAGTGACTTATGCTAAGCATATTTCCCCTATCCTTGATGCTAACTGTGTCAGTTGCCATCGATCTGGACAGGTGGCGCCTTTTGTATTGAATGATTTCACATCAGCTAAACGCAAAGCGCGGACGATTGTGCGAGTTTGTTCGGATGGTTTCATGCCTCCTTGGAATGCAGAGATCGGTTACGGGAGTTTTATCGGTCAACGGTTCATTACGCAACGCCAAATAGCGGCTCTCACAGATTGGGTGAAGGGGGGTAGGCAGCAGGGGGATGTTTCAGAACGGGGACTTGCACCGGTATTTCCTGATACCAAGGAATGGCCGCTCGGACAGCCGGACCTTGTGCTTACTCTGCCTGAACCGTTTTTAGTCCCTGCTGATGGTGCCGACATATACAGGCACTTTGTTTTACCGGCGAGAACTACCGAGGATAAGGCTTTGGTCGCAATTGATTTTCGACCAGGTGCAGCAGAGGTAGTGCATCACGTCATCATTAATCATGACAAAACAGGCAAGGCGCGTGCGCTTGATAGGAAAGATAAATTGCAGGGCTACGACCCGCACTCTCGCTCGGCTCGCCGGAAGCTAAGCAATATATGGGGGATCGATGTGATCGAATCTATTGCAGGATGGGCTCCGGGTCAGTTGCCGTTTCAATTGCCTGAAGGGGTCGCGCAAAAATTGCCAGCTGGCGGGGATCTTGTGATAGAGGTTCACTATCATCCAAATGGTCAAGCTCAAGCAGATCAGAGTCAGGTGGCGTTGTATTTTGCGAAGAAGCCAATCAAGCATTATGCAATTTCATTTGTTGCTGGTACTGAGAAAATTAAGATTCCCGCAAACGAGGCGGATTACCGGCGTCATGTGTGGGTCGAAATCCCTACAGATTTGACGATCTACGATGTCGTTCCTCATATGCACCTATTAGGACAGGAGTTTATAGTCGAAGCCACTTTGCCGAATGGAGAGAAGGTGCCGTTGAATTGGATAAAGCACTGGGATTTTCGCTGGCAAGATATTTATTCCTTTGCCAAGCCTATTCGTTTGCCCGCAGGTAGTCGGATAGATGTGTGGGCTAGCTATGATAATACAAGTGCTAACCATTTTAATCCGAATAATCCTCCACAGCCTGTGAGCAATGGATGGGCAACCACTGATGAAATGATGTTGGTATCATTCACGGCTTTACTCGATAATCCTAAAAAAGAGAATAAGCTGTGGAGTGAGGTTATTAAGTGTTACATGCGAAGTGGGGTGGAAAAAATAAAGTGACTGTTCGCAGTTAGGAGACTCGGAAAAATTTAAATCGATCAATAAAATAAAAAATCATGGGGAGAAAAAACTTATCAGCTGAACGCAGTGAGCAGATTCTTGATGCTTTTGAGAGCTGCATAGCTAAGCACGGGCTCGAAGCCAGCACGCTTGATATGGTAGCCACTGAAGCAGGGGTCAAGCGCAGTCTTATCAGGCACTATCTAGGGAACCGAGATGATGCTCTAGCGTGTTTGGTGGAAAGAATGATAGAGCGGGAGCGTGCTAAGCTGCCCTCCGAGGGTGTCTGGAAAATGGCAAGTTCCAAGCAGATCGTGAAGGGGCTAATCGATGAACTATTTGGCGCGCAGGCTGACTCCGCAGCGTATGTTTTGGAGTTGTTCAAGGGGCTGTGGCTCAGTAGTGCCGTCAACGAAAAGACGCGTATGCATTTAAAACGTCTTTATCGTGAATATTTTCGTGGTATTGAAATAGCTTTGTTGCATGCTTTTCCGAAAGCCAAAAAAACGGCGATTAGACAATGTGCCTACGCTCTTCTTTGTCTTAGTGATGGGCACCGATCTATGGATATCATATCGGTTAGCTCTGGTTCAAAAAGAGCTGTTCGTGCCGCAGCTGAGGGGCTGGTTGAGCAACTTGCAGTAGTGTCTTGAGGGTGCATTTCTCTGAGGCGGAATGTTTAGAAAACGAAATGGAAGCACAAGATAAAATCGAATATCTGCTATTTTTGCCTGAAGAGCTGCGTTCTCAGGCTGCGGAATTGTATGATGAGGCATTTGGAAAGAAGTTTTCGCTAGCCATTCGTAGTCGAAAAAAACGCATTGCCTTGTTTGAGAAATGTTTCATGCTCGATTTTGCCATTGCTGCTATCAGTGGTGATACCTTGGTAGGTTTGGCGGGATTTCATGATCAGCAGGGTTCTTTGACTGGAGGGGTTACCCATGAGTTACTGATATCCGAGTTAGGTTTTTTGAGAGGTAATTGGGCGGCGCTGGTTTTTTTGATTTATGATCGAAAGCCTGCTGAGGCGGAGCTGGTCATGGATGGGATCGTGGTGAGTTCTGAATATCGGGGGCAAGGGATCGGCGGGCACTTGCTTGAGCAGTTGTTTGATTATGCCGAGGAAAAAACTTATGAATGTATTCGTTTGGATGTCATTGATACTAATCCCAGAGCGAAGAAGTTGTATCAGAAAAAGGGCTTTGAGGTGGTGAAAGAGGAAACTTATCCGTATTTGCGATGGCTCTTGGGATTTGGTGGCAGCACGATTATGCAACGTGAGTTATAGTAAGAGATGAGAATTAAGCAAATACAGCCAATCAGGTCTTTTTTACTATTGGTATTTTTTAGCGTCATCACTTTGCTCTCGATAAAGGCGGAGGAGATCTCGATAACGGGAGCTTTTATCCAATTGAATGCTAACAATGGCGGTGAAGGGCAGGCCTACTGGAATGATCAAATGTTGAGAATGCGCGCACTCGGCATGGATACCGTTGTGGTTCAATATGTGGCTTATGATCGTTTTTATCATTATCCAAGTTCGATCAAAGGAGTGAAGCCTTCCCCGGATGACGTGATCATGAAAATCCTAAATGCGGCTCGTGAGTTTTAAGTGATTTTTTTGTCGTGTCGTGACAGCTGATGCAAAATATCAATACAGAATCTTGTAAGCGAGTGCCAAGGCGCTGTGGATTTAGCTCAGAATTTCCCGAATGAGGGCTTGATTTGAGGGGGATCTTACTAGATCCAAGATGAGTAAGGCCTAAAGTTTTTTTGGATTTGCTGTTTGTGTTTTTTTTGATAGCTTTTAGCAAAGAAATATCATGGCAAAAGCAGCACCACCTTTTCACTATCAGAAACCTTTTCCGCTAGGTAAGGAAAAGACGCAATACTCTTTGTTGACGGATGAGTTCGTCGAGACGGTTGATTTCCATGGGGACTCGATGTTGAAGGTTGATTCGCAGGCGCTCACTTATCTTGCGGAGACGGCGATGAGGGAGATTTCGTTTAAGTTGCGCACGGAGCATTTGGAGAAGGTGGCAGCTATTTTGGATGATCCAGAAGCCACTGAGAACGATCATACGATTGCGCTGACTTTGCTGCGCAATGCGGAGGTGGCGGCTCACGGGGTGTTGCCTTTTTGTCAGGATACGGGTACGGCGATTATTTTGGGTAAAAAAGGTCAGCGGGTGTGGACCGGCGGGGGGGATGAGGAAGCGCTTTCGCAGGGGGTTTACGATGCTTATACCAAGGAGAATCTACGTTATTCGCAGGTCGCACCACTGTCGATGTATGAGGAGAAAAATACTGGCAGCAATTTGCCTGCGCAGATTGATTTGTTGGCTACTGATGGGGATTCTTATGATTTTCTTTTTGTCGCTAAAGGCGGCGGGTCGGCTAATAAAACTTTTCTTTTTCAAGAGACCAAGGCTTTGCTGAATCCTGCCAGTTTGGAAAAATTTTGCATTGAAAAAATGGGCACGCTCGGGACTTCGGCTTGTCCTCCGTATCACATCGCAATTGTGATCGGCGGCACTTCGGCTGAGACGACGATGAAGACGGTGAAGCTGGCTTCGACGAAGTATTATGATGACCTGCCGACGGTGGGTAATGAATATGGTCAGGCTTTTCGAGACCTGGAGCTAGAAGCCAAGTTGCTCGATTATACTCGCTGCATGGGCTATGGGGCGCAGTTTGGGGGTAAGTATTTTGCTTTGGACGTGCGGGTGATTCGCCTGCCTCGTCATGGAGCTTCTTGTCCGGTTGGGATTGGGGTTTCTTGTTCTGCTGACCGTAATGTGAAAGCCCGCATCGATAAGGAGGGCGTGTGGTTGGAGCAACTGGAGCAGAATCCAGGTAAGTTCGTTCCTGAGGATGCGGAGTTGAGCAAACCTAAGGGCGTGGTGAAGGTCGATCTAAATCGTCCGATGGCGGATATCCTCGCTGATTTGAGTCAATATCCAGTGACTACGCCTTTGGCACTTTCTGGCACGATTGTGGTGGCTCGCGATATCGCTCATGCTAAGCTGCAAGAGCGGATCGACCGCGGTGAGGGCTTGCCGGATTATATCAAAAATCACCCAGTGTATTATGCTGGTCCTGCCAAGACGCCTGCAGGGAAACCCTCGGGTTCTTTTGGCCCGACCACGGCGGGGCGGATGGATTCTTATGTCGCTCCCTTTCAGGCGGAAGGCGGTTCGCTGATCATGTTGGCGAAGGGTAATCGTTCGCAACAGGTGACGGATGCTTGTCAGAAATACGGTGGGTTCTATCTCGGTTCGATTGGTGGGCCGGCGGCTTTACTGGCTGAGCAGAATATCAAAAAAGTGGAGGTGCTGGAGTATCCTGAGCTTGGTATGGAGGCGGTATGGAAAATCGAGGTCGAAGATTTTCCTGCTTACATTTTGGTGGATGACAAGGGCAATGATTTTTTTGCCGGTATTCGTGAGACTTGTTCGAAGTGTGCGGTGCAGGCTTTTGAGAATGCGAAGGGGAGAAGTTAGCGGTGCAGGCGGTAATAAATGTAACCACTGATGACACTGATTTGCACTGATAAGAAGAAGCGACTTACATGGATGGACAGGATGGACAGGATGGACAGGATGGACAGGATGGACAGGATGACAGGATGACAGGATGACAGGATGACAGGATAGTAAGACGCAACCGTAGCGAAGATAGTCGGGGGAAACTGCTCGAAGGCAAATGGGCGCAGATTTACGCAGCTGTTTCCCAGCTTGTAATCCACAGAATTTACATCTTATCTTCATCAAAGCCTCTTTTTTTAATTTCAGCTCATCTTTATCTGCGCAATCTGCGGTTCACTTCTTTCTCCGAAAAAATGTCTTGTTGTGTGAATGTTATGAAAACTCTGATCGTATTTGTTGGTATGTTTGTTTTTGCGGGGGCGGTGCAGACTGCGCCGTCTGCTAGCGAGAAGGTTTTAGGTGCGACTAAGAATGGGGTGGTTTTGATTGCTGCTCATCGGGGAGGCTATACGGACGATGTTGCCGATCAGGCGCCGGAGAACTCCGTTGCGAATGTCGCGGTGGCCATTCACAAAGGCTATGACGTCTTTGAGACAGATATTCAACGGACTTCAGACGGGGTTTTTGTGGCGGTTCATGATCCTACTCTCGAAAGGGAAACTGATGGCAGTGGAGAGGCGAAAGATCTAACCTTGGCGCAGCTGAAATCGTTGAAGAAACGCTATCGAGACGGAACTTTGTCTGGGGAACGGGTGGCTACCTTGGAGGAACTGTTGCTCGCTGGGAAGGGCAAGATTCTTTTCAAGCCGGACCTAAAACCTGGAGTTATCGATCATTTTGATCAGTTAGCACGATTGATCAAAAAATTGGGAATGCAGGATCAGGTTTTTATCCGCACGGGTATGGAAAACTTTAAAGTGATTCAGGCTTATTTCGAGGGAGGTGGGGTGAAGGTGGAGGTCATGTTTAAAGTCAAAAAACTCAAACAGCTGAAAAGCGTGATAAAAACCTTCCACCCGAAAACGGTTCAGGTCGATTTGAGAGAGGGAGAAGGGATCTCTAATGAGAGAAAAGCGGTGATTCGTGAAGCTGTGAGGTCTGGATTGCTGGTGGAAACCCATGCTTATAAGGATTCAACGCAGTGGGCTGAGCTGGCTGACTTAGGCGTGCGTATGTTTCACACAAAAAAGCCAGATGTGATGCTGGTATATTTGAAAGACAATGGCTGGAGGAAGGGGGAGAAGTTTGAAGGGTGAAGTTCGAAGTTTGAAGATTGAAAGGAAGAGGAGGAGGTTAACGGCGCATGGACTGGGTGCGGGGGTGTGATTTGTGTAGCGACTCGCAAAAAATTGATCGCACATCGGTGTAATTCAGAGCAGTGGTGGTATTGCTGAGCGAGTGTTTATCACCAGTGTAGATCAGCCAGCTGGCGGCTAGGCTATCGGTGATTTTCGCAAATAGACGCAGCCCTTTAAGTTGATCGCTGTGGAAGGTCGAGGCTGATTTTATTTCTACGGCCTGAAGTTGGCGTTCGCTTTGTATCAGCAGATCGACTTCGTTGCCTTTACTGTCTCTGAAATAGTAGAGGTCAGGTGGGACGCCTAAGTTGTAGCGTGTTTTTAAGCATTCGATGACGATGAGGTTTTCGAATATTTGCCCAAGCAGAGGGTCTCGTCTGATTTGTTCCGGGGCACGAATTCCCAGCAGAAAACAAAGCAGTCCGACATCGGTGAAATAATACTTTGGACTTTTGATGACGCGCTTGCCAAAATTTTCGAAATAGGGAGGTAGCTTGAAGATAATAAATGAGGCTTCGAGGATGGAGATCCAGTGGCGTATGGTCTTGGCGTTCACCCCTACGTCGTTGGCGAGAGAGCTGTAATCAAAGACTTGCCCGATACGTCCCGCTATGAGTTTGAGAAACTTTTCAAACAAACTGGCATCTTTGAGGTGAATCAATTGTCGCACATCGCGTTCGACATAGGTTTGGTAGTAGTTTGCATAAGCCGTGGTGGGGCGTTGCGATTGGGCATAGATCCCTGGCATGAAGCCAGTAAAACAATACTCTTCCATACTGTCGAAGCCTAGCTTGGCCTTTTCTAGTTCGTGGATAGAAAGGGGAAGTAGATGAAGGATCGCTGTCCTTCCTGCCAAAGACTGCGTGATGGCTTCGCGAAGACTGAGCTGATGTGAACCGGTTAGAACAAATTGCCCCATGATTTCACTCTCATCTACGACGACTTGAATATAACTGAGCAAGTGGGGAACTCGTTGAATTTCATCAATAATAACTTTGCCATTGAGTTCGGCAAGATAAGCTTTGGGATCTGTTTCGGCAAGATGCCTCGTTTCCGGATCTTCAAGATTGGAATAGATGTAATCCTTGAGGACAGTCTTTGCCAAGGTCGTTTTACCCGCTTGTCGTGGGCCAAGGATGGTGACCACCCGGTATTCGTTGACAAGTGTTTGCAGTTCTTCACTAATGTCTCTTTCAATCAGCATTAAGAAAGCCTAATTGGTGCAATACGGGAGTTCAAGTCCTAAATCGCCCCAAATAACAAGAAAACTTTCTGTTTAGATGAAGGGGAGAATATCACTTTTTCCTCCACCGCTCGGTCAGCAGATCCCAGCTGGGGTCTTTTGACGGAGTTGGCATTTCTTGTAGGTGTTCTTGCAACTCGACGATATTTTCGAACAGGTCGGCGATGGCTTCGCCCATTTCCCAGAGGGTGTGGCGGAAGTTGGCTTGGTGTGCGGCTGTGATCATTTCTTGATACGTGAGGCCGCCGGTTTTGGCGCTGAGTTCCGGACTGCAGTTGAGGATTCCGTTTTTGTCCTTTGTTAGAGTTAGATCTTTGAGGATGCTTGAAGTGCGTTTGGCTTCGTATTGGCGATTTTTGGCTAGAACGATTTGTAGCAGTTTTTCTTGGTCTGGCTGCCAGCCGTCGGGGAAGTGGGCTCCGAGGCGACCACTTTTTTTACGACAGCGCATGTAGTGCGCTTGAATGGGTTCGACTGGAGTATGTGCTAGATCATGCAGCAGAGAAGCCCAGTCGAGTCCGAGTTCTTTAATGCCGATTTCGTGAAAGGTGACCAGATCCTGAATCGGGCGATTTTTGGCGGTGTATTGTCCGTCGAGCAAATGCAGGTGCAGTCCGGGGTGCACGGACTTGATCAGGCTGTCACCGACCACATGAGTTGCCCAACCAAATATGTAAGCCAGTTGGCGACGCCCGGGGCCAAAGAGTTCGATGGCATCGCCGACCACTGAGGCGATGTATTCGGGGATGTCATCCCAGGCGATGGCGTGGCGTTGGTCTTCGCCTCGCCAGCCGAATACGATGTGGGCGCGTCCGTAAAATAAAGTGTGGATATCTCGGGGGCGGTAGGATTTGCCATCGAGGTCGATTTCCCAAGGACGAACGGGGCCACCGGTGATGGGGCTTTTTTCGACGGGCACCGTTCCATAACCGACTTCCTGTCCGGTATCAATACAGATCGCCTCGGGCAGGGTTTGGATATCGGAGCCCAGATAGGAACCTGCCAGGTAAGAGGCGTAGTTTTGTTGGATGATCGGAGCAATCGGAAGCTGCCGCTGGGCAGCCGCTTTGGCTGCCAGCATGGCGTAGGTGGTGTGTCCGATCAGGCCGCTCATTTCACTGTGATCACGGGTGCGATGATGTGGGAGGCACGATTTTTTTCGTGATGAATGCTGTTGGTCGCGGTGATCGGATTGGCGGGATACTCGATGGTCTGTGGTCCGCCGGTTTGCGGGTTGCTCTCGTAGAGGGGGGCTCCGGTGCTGGCGATGGTGATGCGGATGCGGTGCCCCTTGTTGAAAATGATACTGGTGCGCCCAATGTCGTAAGCCACTTTGACGGGTTCGCCGGGTTTCATTAGAACCTGTTGATCGAAGCCGTCGCGGTAGCGTAAGCGGCGAGGGTAGTCCATGATCAGCATCGAACGTCCGTCGGGATAAACGTCGCTGATGCGAACGATGACGTCGGTGTCCTTGGCGGTGGAGGAAAACCACAGCACCACTTTGACTAGACCGGTCCATTCGGTTGGGGTTTTGAGGACTTCTGAAGTGAAGGTTCGCACTTCTGATTGCTGTTCGAATTTACGTGCGTCGCGAGCGCCGGGAAAGCTGCGACCAGGGATTTGCATCGGGTGCAGTGGATCGCTTTGGTAGCTGGTAGTCGATTTTTCAGCAGTGGGACGCTTGGTATTCAGAGCGCCTTCAGCGTGCAGGTAATAGGGAACCTTATCGCTTGCTGGCGGCCAGTCTTTTGCTTCGCGCCACTGATTGCCGGGGGCACCGGCTTCTTGCGCTGCGCCGATGACGTAATAACGCACGCTAGGATCTTTTTGTATGCCGTTGTCTATGCCTTTTAGATAGTGGTCAAACCAGCGCGTCATGTGATCCTTCTCCGGCCAAGTGGCGTTTTCTGGAAAGGTCAGTTCGCCGGTTTTGTTATTTGTGTTGAGCCGTCCGTGCAGCCAAGGGCCGAGTAGGAGTTGTTGTTGCCCCTTGGACTTGGCACCGCCATGATGTTGCCTACCCTGAAAGCTCATCACTGATCCTTGGTTCATGAAATCATACCAAGAACCGATGGTGAAGCAGGGCACGTTCATTTTGTCAAAATGCAGTGAGCAGTCTTCGTCTTTCCAGTAGTCATCATAGTTTGGGTGACTGAACCACTCTTTCATTAATGTTTGGTTGTCGGCAGGGTCGCGGCAGACTTTGTCCATGCCTTTGAAGCGTCCGGGACGGGTGATGCCACCGATGCGGTAACCTTCTTGGAATAGACTGAGTCCGGTGTCCACCATGTATTGGCAAACTAGATGTGGTGGAGCGGAAACGGCGAGAAAGTTTTGTGCAAAACCTCCTTGGGAACTGCCGAAGCTACCGATTTTTCCTGTGCACCACTTTTGTTTGGCTAACCATTCGCAGGTGTCGTAACCGTCTTGTAGGTCGCCCCATGCCAAGGCGCGATAGCCGACCCATTGACCTTCAGATTTTTGCGCTCCGCGAAAATTAACCATCGCGACGACATACCCTTTGGAGGCTTGCTGTGCGGAATTGAGTTTGGTGCGCTTCCCTTCGATCGAGGCGTAACGTTGTTCGAAAATGGCAGGCCAGGGGCCTTCGCCTTTGGGGAAATAGAGCCAGGCGGAGAGATGCTTGCCGTCGCGCATCGGGATCATGATGTGTTCTTCGCGAACGCCACCGAGGTCGAGGGGTTTATCCTGGGCGTGGGTCAGGCTGGAGGCTGTTAGGCAGAGCAGCGTGGAGAGTATGAGGGGGATTTTCATTGGGGGAATATGAATTAAGAATTAGCGGCGCATGGCTTGGGTGCGGGGGGTGAGTGGGGGGAAGGTATTGGCCCAGAAGCGTTCCCAGGGTTCGAAGACATAACCGGGTTTGGTATCGATTTGTTCAAAACGGGAGAGTTTGAACTCGGGAAGGATGAGGTCGGAGTTGGGATCGTAAACTTTGCCGCTGGTGAAGTGTCCCCAAAATTTGTATTGGTAGTTGTGATCAAAGCCATTGGAATTGCTGCCGCCGCCAGCTTCCGGTAAGCGGTCTGGCGCGAGTTTTTGAGATTCGTTGAGCATCACCAACTTGGCTTGAGACCAAGGTTGGTGAGGACGGCGAACGTAACCCCAGAAGCGGGTGCCTTTGGTGTGCCAGCGGCGGGCGATCCAAAAGTCGCCGGTGGGCTCGGAGGCGATGCGGGATTCGCGCTCTAGTCGGGCGATGCGGATCTGGTCTTCGCTCATGCGGCGGCGTCCAGAGCGCGTGCTGGTGCCGGTCGAAGTAGTGACGCAGGAGCTCAGGGTGCTGGCGACAAGCGTCAGCGCAATGAGCATGGGAATGTGGATAGAGATTTTCAAAGCGATCTTTTTTGAGTAATAAGCGCGATCAACGGTAATCGGCAAGTTGAATGATGGGCAAGATAGGGCGAAAGCATCTGCTTTTAGTGATAGCGAATTAGAAAAAGCGAAAGCTTGGATTGTCCAATAATGCTCTTTTTGTAACTATTTAGGTGCGAAGGTGACAGAAAAACGCGTGATTGGAAAGTAGAGTGGGTGTCCTCACCCGCTTCCCGTTGCCGCTAGATCACAATCAGCGGGTGAGGACACCCACTCTACCTCAATCTTTCGCAGCATGGAGAGATGAATAGTCACTCCTTTTTTATAGTCAAACTCTTCCCAATATCCTGTCCATTGATTGATAGGTTCTTTTTTTGGAGAATTCTTTGAGATGCGCAATTTTTGTGCGTTTGCCAATACCTGCACCCGTGGTTCGGCTTGGGCGATACATGTAGTAGATGAAATAAGAGTAGCCAGTAGTGCCAGAAATGATTTCATGGGGCAAAGAACACGAAAAATACCTGCCTCGCAAGGTCTGTTGACGGGATGCCTGTAATGCTCAAGTGATTATTTTTTGATAGGTTCTTTTCTTGAAGCTGGATTATCTTATTTACCATGATCCAAACCATCCCCAATCTTCCAAATAATGTCGCTGCCGCCCGCCGAATTTTCGTGAGCCAAACTGTTTATGTATTCGTTCAACAAATATGTATTGGCATGTTTTTCCGTGGCGCTGCTGTCGATAGCTAGCTTGAGGGCTGCTGGCAAAAGCCAGTGGGAAGACCGTCATCAAAACTTCACAGCATGGGTGGAAGCCACTGAAGAAAGAGGTCTATCAAAAAGCGGTCGAAGTGCCGTAGTGGAAGGGGATGGTGTGTGGCGCGACCTTATTTGAGTTTAAAAAGGCAACCGGAGCGGCCCCCTACAATGGACGTTGCAAGATTTCGCGATAGATTTTGGCATCCACATTGCCTCCAGTGAGAATCAAGCCGATACGTTTACCGGCGACTTGAGCTTTTTCTTTTATCAGTGCGGCGAGTGGTAGGGCGGCTGCGCCTTCGGCGACTTGATGGGTATCGGTGAAGTAGTGTCGCATGGCGGATTTGATGTCATTTTCTGATACTTCGACGATACGTGATACGTGGGCATTGATCACTTCGACGGCGCGAGCATCGGGGATGCGGCAGGAGACGCCGTCGGCGATGGTATGGGCGGATGAGGTTTCGACTGGTTGACCTGCGGCGAAGGATTGAGCGTAGGCATTGGCTTGTTGCGCGACCACTCCAACAATTTCTGTTTGGTTCTCTAGACCGAGTGCTTTTCGCGCAGCGATCATGCCACAGATGCCTGATCCGAGTCCGATGGGTAGGTAGAGGGTGTCGAGATTTCTAACGGCACGCAAAAACTCCAATCCTGCGGTGCCGACGCCGTGCACCAGTTTCCAGTCGAAGGAGGGTATGAAGTGGAGGTTTGTTTCTAGCGCGAGTTTTTGGGCATGATCGAAGGCTTCGCTAAAGTCGTGACCGTGTTCGATCAAGGTGGCGCCATAAGCGATCATGGCGCGATTTTTTTCTATGCTGTTGCCCTGCGGAACCACGACAGTGGCGTGTATCCCTTTGGCGGCGGCTGCGAAGGCGATGCTTTGTCCATGATTGCCTCGGGTGGCGGCGATCACGCCTTTCACTTTGGGATGTGTTTTTGTCAGCCAATCGATATAAACCAGACCTCCGCGAACTTTGAAGGCTCCGGTGGGTAGGTGGTTCTCGTGTTTCACCCAGACCTCGCAGCCACTGCGTTCGCTGAGTAGCGGCCAGGGTAGGGCAGCGCTGGTGGTGGGTAGGGTGCCGTGAATCACTTTGGCAGCGGCGGCTAGGTCAGAGGCGGTTACAGGCCAGGAGTTGTTCATCATGAGCTTAGGCAAACACATTTTTGGGGTGTCGGCATGCGAATTTTGTTTTGATTCCGTGGTGGTGGAAATTTTGGATATTGCGTTGAGGGCAAAAAAAAGGTATCGGTGGTGACTATGAGCGAGTCACCCGAAACACCAGAGCCATCTGATAGCGTTGATGAAATTTCAAACATTGAAGTGCGTTGTTATTTTGTGCGGGAGAGGAATGTGTTGCTCACGCGAGCAGAATTTTCGGATCTGTTCACTGATCACTATATTCATCTGATGGAGAATAAGATCCGTCACAGTGCGGAGAATGATCAATTGCTCAAAGACGCACTGGCAGCGATGACGTTGCATCTGGCTTCGCGTCCGCGCAATGAGACGACGGCGTGGACGATGAATTTCACCGACCCTCCGGCAAATCTGTTTGCGGTGGGCAGTAGCAAGTCGGGTAATGTGGTGGCGCGCCTATCGACGGAGGATGTGAAGGTGGGGGATCACAATATGTTCTATGCGCAGGTGGCGAGGGAGGATGAGGGCACGCGACAGAGCACGGTGGGCTTTGGCGGGCACGATGTGTTTTCTGCGGTGGAGAGTTATTACCAACAAAGTGAGCAACGCCCGGCGGCTTATTTCCATGTCGATGTAGAGGATGTGGTGATGATCACCGCTCAGCCGGATTGTGATCTGGAATGGTTTCTGAATCTGGATGATGAGCAGGTCAAAAAAATAGATCAGGAGGAAAGTCTTAGCCTGTTGGAAACTAGGTCTTACCACTATGGATGCGGGTGCAGTCTAGATCGCATCTATCCGATCATCGCAGCGATGTCGGCGGGCAGTGTGGATGAGGTGTTTGCTGGTCAGGAGACGGCGAATGCGAGCTGTCCGCGTTGTGGTGCACGCTACCGTATGACTCGCGAGGGGCTGGAGGCTCATATCAGTGAGCAAGAGGATGTTTAAATGGGGTTTGATGGAAGTGCTTTTTGCATAGGGAGAAAGGCGGCGTCGAGCTCTGCCCGCACTCCATAAGCTTAGAATGGGGGGTGAAGGCGAGGAGGGTTGAGATTTTCATCATCAAAATGGAACTCTTTTTTTTAACCTACTTGTAGCCATAAAACAGGACGGAGGGGATGCCGGTGCGGGCGCTAGAGTTTTTGGGCACTTCGATGCTCATCATTATGAGGTAGAGGTCGGTGGATTTGGGGGTGAATGACAGCTCTATCACATGGGAGCTGTCTTGTGAGGAAATCGCGGCTACTTGGCGTGAGGCTTTGTCGTAGATCTGTAGGTGGAGCTGGGCATTTTTGGGCAAGCGGCTTGGTTTGACGGCAAAAAAGAAGCGGTAGTGATTGCCTTTGAAGAACTGGAGTCTCAGTGCTTTGCCAAGTTCAGTGGTGAGGTTGCCTTGCCAGTAGTCCTGTCGCAGTAGGAAGGCGTCGTCACCCAAATAGGGCGAGGCGGCTTCGAGTGCGGCGTGTTCTGCTGAGTCGGCGGGGAAGGGGTTGGCGGATTTTTCCTCGCCTATGGCTAGGGGTAAGATCGATAGGCTGAGGGCAATCAGAGTGAGCCAAGCTTTTTTTTGCAAGGTCATGGTGAGATGAGAGATTTGGGTTCTCTTTGGGAGAGTGATCATAGATACGGAGGCAATGTGAGGGCAAATGGCTCTTAGGACAAGCTCGGGTTGTCGATTGGGGCAAAAAAAAGACTTTATAGGCCCGTAGTTTTTAGAGGATTTTTGCAAAGAGCAGCAAGGGGCGCCAAGGTTTTTAATTGAGTTTTTATCTCTGTCGCTACGGGTGCTTGTTCCAACTTTTGGAAGGTTGAATGAGAGTTGTGGGGGGCGGGAGTGCGCCGACTTCTTGATGGATACCAAAGAAGTGGCGGAGCGGACGGGACTTGAACCCGCGACCTCCGGCGTGACAGGCCGGCGCTCTAACCAACTGAGCTACCGCTCCTAAATGTTGGGATGGTGATGAAACCGTCCGTGCATTTGGAACGGCGGCACTTTATGCTGAGATGAAAAAGGTGCAACCGAAATGTTTTACAAAATCTTCTAGATGATTTTCTTGCGTATGGAGGCTTTGTGGGTAGTGTATGCGCCTTCCCGATAGCAGGGAGGAATAAATATTTTTTACAAGGGGAGCAAACCATGAGTACGGTCATTGATAAAATCGAAAAGGAGCAAATGAAGCAGGATGTTCCAGAATTTGGAGCAGGAGATACACTGAAGGTGCATTTGCGCGTGGTAGAAGGCGGAAAAGAGCGTATCCAGATCTTCCAAGGCATCGTGCTTGGACGTAAAGGATCGGGCTTGAACCAAGCGTTCACGATTCGTAAAATATCAAATGGTGAAGGTGTGGAGCGTGTGTTCCAGCTGCATTCACCTAAATTGGCTAAAATCGATGTGGAAAAACGCGGCAAAGTGCGTCGCGCTCGATTGAACTACTTGCGTGATCGTGTTGGCAAACAGGCAATGACTGTTAAGGCGCGTCCGCAGCAGCGCAAAAGCAAGTAGGTCTTTTTAGACAAAGCAAAAGTTACAGGCGGCTTCGGTCGCCTGTTTTGTTGTAGTGAGATCATAGCTGATGCCAGATTTTTCCTTAGAAAAAGAAATGCGCAGTAGTGGTCATCGTTTGGTGGCTGGTATTGATGAAGCGGGACGTGGGCCGTTGGCGGGACCAGTGACGGCGGCGGCGGTGATTTTGCCTGAAGATTTTCATCATCCGTGGGTGAACGATTCTAAAAAACTCTCAGAAAGTCGTCGAGAGAAGGTGTATGAAGATTTGATCGCCGATGAGCGTGTGATCTGGGCTTGGGGTTTGGCGGAGGCGGAGGAAGTCGATCAGATCAATATCTTGCAAGCTACTTATGTGGCGATGCGCCGCGCGGTGGAGGCGCTGTCGGTGACGCCGGATGTGGCTTTGGTGGATGGGCGGCCGGTGCAGGGCTTGCCTGTAGAGCATCGGGGAGTGATCAAGGGGGATACCCTGAGCTTGTCGATCGCGGCGGCGAGTATCATCGCTAAGGTCGAGCGGGATCGTATCATGAGGGCGTATGCGATAAAATATCCACAATATGGCTTTGAGAAGCATAAGGGATATGGTACCAAGGTACATTTGGAAGGACTGCGTAACTATGGGCCTTGTGCGATTCATCGAAAGAGTTTTGCTCCCGTCGCTGAAGCGAGCGGTGCGGTTCAGTGATCTGGCAAGTGAGCCTGGCTTGGAGGGGTCGCAACAGGGGAGGTGGAAACAGGAGGTGGGAAAGCTGGGCGAGAATTTGGCGGCGAGCTATTTGCACAGAGAAGAGCGGATGAAGCTGCTGTATCGAAATTTTCGTGCGCCGAAGGGTGGCGAGGTCGATTTGATTTGCCGCGATGGAGATGTGCTGGTTTTTGCTGAAGTCAAAACTCGAACGACGCTGCAATATGGCCGTCCGGCGGAGGCGGTGAACAAAAAAAAGCAGCTGCTGATTGTGCGAGGTGCTTTGGAATGGCTGCGTTTATTGGATCACCCCGATGTGTTGTTCCGTTTTGATATCGTCGAGGTGGTATTGACGGATGGGCAGGTGCCAGAGATTCATCTGATCAAAAATGCCTTCAACTTACCTGAGCATGTGATTTATTAGCATGCTACTGGCTAGGATGAGGGCAAAAAAACGACCGAACTGTGAACAGGTCGGTCGTTTTAAAGTTTGAAGCGGGTAAATTATTTACCTGAATCCACGTAGCCAGGTGTAGCTGGTGCAGTGTAAGTTTGTTGTTTGGATTTGCATGCACCGAGAGCAAAGGCTCCGGCAACAGCAACCATGGCGGCGATCATTGTGATAGATTTCATATTGAGTTGGATTGAGGTTTTGATTATTGATTTGAGTCATTATAGTAACTCAAGATAAATATAAGCAGGTTTTGTTAAGTTTTGCAAAGCTTTTTTAATATGGAGCTTTTGAGCGTGGCGGTTGCGGGCTGCTGGGGGCGAGAACGGAAGTGAAGAAAGAAGAGGGCTCACGCAAAGCCGCAAAGACGCAAAGGGGGAAGAGAAAGAAGGTGATCCACTAAGGGCACTAAGGGCACGAAGAAGAAAGGGAAAAGTGATTAGTTGCGGGGGGTGTCAAACGACAATTATAAATGACCACCGACGACAATTAAAAGTGACCAGTAACGACAATTAGAATCTATCTTAATTAGTTAGCCTGAGAGCCAATCGAGCCAGCTCCTCGGAGGCCGGCGTAGCCGGCCGGAGGGGAGCTGGCTCGATTGGCTCTCAGGGGGCTTTATTTTTCGTCCTCGCTGCCTCCTTGGGCACCTGATTGGATGCGCAGGCTTTTACCTGTAAACTCCAAAATAACTGAATGGTGAACCAATCGATCCACCGCTGCCATGGTGGTCATTGGATCTTTGAAAATCTGCTCCCATTGCGAAAATACCAGATTGGAACTGATCATCACACTGCGCCGTTCATAGCGTTCGGCTAAAAAGGTGAACAGCACTTCCATTTCTTCGCGGCTTTGCTGCACGTAACCCAGATCATCCAGTATAACTACTTGATAGCGGTCGAGTTTTTTGAGCTCACCTTCCATGCGGTAATCACGTTTGGCCGCCAATAGCCGGGCAACTAGTTTGAAGGTGGGGCAAAAAAGCACGCTGATCTGATGCCGCAGGATCAACTCCCTGCCCAGCGCTGCCAAAAAATGGGTCTTGCCTCGCCCTGGTAGCCCAAAGGCGATCACGTTGCTTGCGCGTCCGACAAAACCGCCATCAAGCAGACCAGGCAACTGGCTGCGAACCTTGACTGGCAACAGGGCTTCATCCAAATTGCCCAAGGTCTTGCCCTCGGGCAGTTTTGCATTGCTCAATAGACGCGCGATACGACGTTGTTCGCGGTCGGCTGCCTCACTGCGACAGAGGTGGTCGAGCACTTCACGAGCGCCCCAGCCATCATTTTCCACTCGCAGTAAGCTGGGCTCATACAAAGCCGCCATGGTCGATAGGCGAAAACTGCGCAGGAGCATTTCGACTTGATCGCTATTGGGATCAATGGGCATCGTTTTCCTCCGGTTGAGTAAGCTGGTCACGGCTTTGGATCAAAACATCATAATCAGCTGTGCTGGCGTTCAAAGGGGGCTGATTGCGGCTTTGCTCGGCTACATCCTGATAGCTTGCGATGAGCTTTTTGGCTTCCTCAAGAGAAACCACAGGATCTGGGCTGCCGAGCAGTTGATCAAGAATATTGGCCACCATCTCGACGCCATCCAAACTCGCTAGGTGCAAAATATCGAGATAGTAGCGGTCAGCCTTAGACTCATCATGCTTGCCACAAAGATGGTCATAAGCGGATCGAAATACCTGTGAGGGGAACATTGAGTCGCGCCAACGATACGCGCTGAAGGCTCCGGGTTTGCGCACCAACCACTTGATCACATGGCGAAAATCAATCACTGCACCTCGATCCCCGGAGTGACGTGGCAGCTCGCAAATCACTTCACGACCATCGAGCAAAACAATGCGTGTTTCGTAAATGCGAGCTTTGAGTTGTATCCCAATCAAGTTTGCAGGGACGGAGTAAGTCTTTTTGCAAACTCGAATCGTCGAGTTGGCGTTCACTCGCACGGTGGTCTCGGTGTAATCGGGTAGTTGCGGTGCGAGGTGTTCGCGCATCGTGGCGAGTTCGGTGGCGATTTTTTTGCCGCGTAGCGCGTTGGCCTTGTCGATCACCTCCATGCAGAAACGGTCGTAATCCTCTTCACTCTCGAAATCTCGGCTTCCTCGCAGCAAAAGGTGTTGCTGCATGCGGCGCTTGAAATGGCCGTTGAGGGACTCGCAACTACCGTTCTCTTGAGGTGAACTCACGTTGGTCGTGCGAGGTTTGATGCGAAAATGTTCGCACACGGAGAGAAACTCCTCAGTGAAGCCTCGTTGTTTGCCTTCAGCGCTCAAGCGGTGGGTGGCGGTTGATGAATTATCAATGAGTATCTCGCGTGGTACCCGCCCCAAGCGGGCGAAGGCGGCGTTGAGACCAGCACGCAAAGCCAGTTGCGACTCGCTGCGACATCGGCTGACACTCTCCCAATTGGAATAAGGCAACACCGCATGGAACATCAAATGCGGTAGCACTTGACCGCTGATGCGTATTTTCAAACTACGCATGTCGGTCCAATCCACCACGGCGGATTTTTAGAAATCATTAACTCGCTGGATTTAAAGGATTTGTTTTAAATAAACTGGACATTATGTCGATTACAGTGAAGATGGTCGATACATGAATGCTACAATTGCCCCTCCATCAAAACTCACTGAGCAACAAATACTCGACCAAGTCGAAATTCGTCTCCTAGATGATAATACTGAGGATCGTGCCACATACAAAAAGCTGATCAACCAGCACCATTACCTCCAAAGCGATGTGCTTGTAGGTGAACAATTGCGCTATGTGGCGGTGGTCGATGGGCAATGGGTTGCCTTATTGAGCTGGAATGCTGCAGCGCAACACCTTAGAGATCGTGAAAAGTGGATTGGATGGAGCCATCAACAACGGCGACGGCGACTCGCATTTATAGCCAATAATTCGAGGTTTTTGATTTTGCCCCATATCAAGTGCCCTAATCTAGCCAGCCGAGTATTGGCCTTATGCACATCACGTCTGAGCTCTGACTGGCAACAAGCTTATGGACATCTAATTCTTGCTGTTGAAAGCTTTGTCGATAGTCAACTTTTCAGAGGCACGTGCTACAAAGCTCAAGGCTGGACCTTGCTTGGTCAGACTCAGGGATTTGAGCGCAACTCCCAAGATTACTACGTTGAACACAATAGGCCCAAGCAACTTTGGATGCGTCAACTTGACTCAAAAGCATGCCATCTCTTGAGTTCCGAAATATTGCCATCTGAACTCCAGCCCACGGAGGATAAGGTGATACCTCGAAGCGATGCTACAGTAAAAGAGATACGAGATTTATGGCAACTCTGTCGTGAAGTGCCTGAATGGAGAAAGCGCAAGGGGCGAGACTACCCGTTACCTTGCCTGCTTTCCATTATGGTTTTGGCGACGATGAGCGGTATAATCCGAGGGCAGCGAGATCTTGCTGCTTTTGCTGCAAAACTCACTCAGGCTCAGTTGCGGGCATTACGTAGTTATCCTGGGAAAGACGGGCGTTACCACGCTCCCAAGGAAACTACTTTTCAACGCGTACTTGCCGCAGTTGATGCTAAGAGTTTTCAAGAAGTTCTTCAAAAATGGGAGATGCATCAACTCGGCAAACAGGATCTTAAGAATGATGAGCTTATTGCTATTGATGGTAAAGCTCAACGAGGTAGCACCCCACACGTAGCGGACGAACAGAAAAGTCAGTTAGTCAGCGCCTTGAGCCTACCGAGTAGACGGGTTCTGGCAACTGTGGCAGTAGAGAAAAAAAGTAACGAAATACCCGCCGCTCGGGAATTGCTCACTGACATAGGAGAATTGGATGGAAAGTTGGTCATGCTTGATGCTCTCCACACTAATCAGAAAACATTACGCCAAATTTATCAAGAAAATGGAGCCGATTATTTGGTTCCCGTCAAAGGCAATCATGCGGGTCTTGAGAAATTGGCGGCAGCGCATATTTCCACAACCTTACCTCAGCAAGAAAACGATCCGCAAGAAAGCGGCTTCCCCCCCCTCGACGCAACCGACACAGCACCTCCTTCCACCCCCGCCGTGCGCTACCGCCGTAAGTGAAGAGCATAACCGTTCTCGTTATGAAAAGCGAAGTTTACGCTGGGTTGATGCACGGGCAGAAAACCTTTGTTGCATTGGCGCTCATTCGGTTATTGAAATGACGCGAGAAGTGAAAATACTTGCAGGCAAAGACAAAGGTAAGCATAGCGTAGAAAAAATCCTTTATATCAGCTCAAAGGAAATGAACCCTGATCGGGCGGAATGGTTACTTGGAATTATCCGCGAATATTGGAGTATTGAGGGCTGCCTTCATCAACGACTTGATGTGAGTGCTGGCGAGGATAGCAGCCGTGTGCGCAATCGTAATAGTTTACTCGTATTGGGCATTTTGCGACGAAGTGTTATTGGAATTTACGAGCAATGGAGGCGAGAGCGTAAAAATAAACGTCAATCAACTCTCAAGGATTTTTACGACAATATGAATGCATTCAATCATCGACAAGCATTCACTAAACTTAAGCTATTCAAATGACTCGTGCAAAAATCCGCCGTGCCCAGCATCCTATCCCGCTCCGGACAACGCAGTAAAATCATCGACGCTTACGAAGTCCCCTTTCTCGCAAACGCCTTACCGCAAAAAGACGTCAAAGCAAAAAAA
>JAKISY010000063.1 GCA_021648365.1 Verrucomicrobiales bacterium | reverse complement strand
CCTGCGGTGAGTAAGATGTTTTCTTAGTCTCTTGGGTTATGCTGATGTTGAGTAGCTCACTCGTCCTGCAAATGAGGCATGCGCAGGATCAAGGCATCACGGATGGCGAGTGCGTCGCCGTCGCCGCAGAATAAATGAGATGATGTAAGCGGTGATGGCCAGTCCTATGGCTAAGATTTCATCTTCGTAGCGCAGTCGGGAGGAGTCTTGAGAATCCGTGAAGAAGCACGGTGATCAGGAAGAGTAAGTTGCGTAGCAACAACAACGGCGACCAATGCGGGCGAATTCGTAGAGCATGGCGGGTGTGGATGGCTGGATGCGCAGTTCATTCATGCCCGTTGGCCACTCGGCGATGGGAGTGATCCATTCGTTGGGGATGCACGAGCTTCCTCCGAAAGCTCCACAGAGTGCGCCTGCGATGGCAGCAGTGCTGTCGGTATCACCGCCAGCTTCGATGATTTAGTCTAAGCTTGCCAAGCTTTTAGAGGAAAAATTAAGAATTTCATCTAATTGATTTAATTTGATTTTATTAGGCCAGTTTGCATCGGCTAGTATAGCTCGACCGACTGCAATAAGATCAAAGTCTCCTGTTTTTAATTTGTCTTCAACCAAGTCTATTGCTTTGGGTTGAGATTGAATATTTCCAGTAAACATGTCTAGTGAGAACTCTTTATCTATACCCACGCTACCTACCGCAATCACGGGTTTGCCTGTGATTGTTTTTGTCCAAGCCGCTAGGCTCAATTCTGAACCTTCAAATGCAGGCAGCCAAAAGCGACGAGTGCTAACGTGAAACACATCTACACCAGCTTTTACTAATGGAAGAAGCATTTGTTCTAACTCGACTGGGTTGCGAACGATCTTTGCATTGTAATTAGTCAACTTCCATTGTGAAAAACGGAAAAAAATGGGAAAATCTTTACCTACTGCTGAACGAATAGATTCAACAATCTTGCTTGCCAGTTTGACTCGATTAGAAATACTACCCCCATATTCATCAGTTCGAGAATTGCTTTCACTCCAGAGGAACTGATCTATGAGATAGCTATGTGCACCATGTATTTCCACGCCATCAAAACCTAATAACTGGGCTTCAACTGCAGCTTGAGTAAAAGCATGGATAACTTCGAAAATATCAGTTTCGTTCATACCTTTTACAACTTGTCGTCCATTTTTAAATTTGTCTGTTGGCCCAATACTTAGCATTGTTTCGTTAGGTTTAATCCCAATGCTACGGGATGATCCTGAGTGCCAAATTTGGGGTATTATTTTGCCACCAGCATCATGAACTTCCTCCACCACATGGAGCCACCCCAATAGTGCTTGCTCCCCATGAAATGCGGGTGCGTTTGAGATTCCATTAGCGACAGGGTGCTTGATGAACGTGCATTCTGTGATGATAAGGCCAACACCTCCATCAACACGTCGTCGGTAGTATTGGGCAATTTCGGGGGTGGGAATGTTTTGCGGAGATTTTCCTCGAGTCATAGGTGCCATTACTATCCGATTAGGAAGCGATAGATTATTTATAGTAAATGGTGTAAATAATGCAGCTTGAGTTGAATTGTTTAAAGTCATTTCTTTTTTCATGTTTTTGGATTGCTGGGGATGCCAGCAAACGACAGCCCTAGCAGTGAAGACGACACACTTTGGAAAAACTTTCTGTGTAAAAATTATATTTCCGAATTTCCTTTACACCCTTCAGATTCATCGGAACTGACGAGTTGCTTACGACATAAAATAGACTGGCTATAAACTATACAAAGAATTCTCCACATGCCTCGTGCAAAGATGAAACGGTGGCGCAAGTTTTTCATCCAGCCGAGCTGTTCAATCGTCGCTGGTTTCATGCCTTCCATTGGCAGCCCTAGGGCGTCACCTACTGCGGTGCCGAGCAGCAGACCTTCGATACGATTTTGGGTGGAAGGAGGCATGGTATTATGGATTGTTTTTATGCATGAGCTGCTGCGAAGAGGTCATCTGCCAGGGTGGTGATACGATCTTTCCAGGCGAGTTTTTTGAGCCAGTGTTGGGGGATGCCTTTGATGCCGTAGTAGGCTCCGGCGATTTGGCCATAGACGGCTCCGGTGGTATCGGCGTCGTCACCGAGATTGACGGCAAGCAGGGCGCCTTCTTCAAAACTGTTGCTGTTCCAGAATGCCCATAGAGCTGCTTCCAAACTTTCCACGACATAACCTGATCCACGGATATCACTAGCGGCTTTTTCTTGGTAACTCCCTTGGGCGAGCATATTAATACGGGGACAAAGGTTACCGTGTGAATAAGAGCTGACGGACAGGATTTCTGCTTTGTTCCGTCCACGCAGGGCACTGATGATGAAGTGGGTTAACAGTCGACAGCCATCTACGGCTTCGGTGGCGGCATGGGTGGTGCGGGAGGAGACGGCTGCCGCTTCGTCGGCTTTTGTTGGATCTTGAGCAAAAAATAAAGGCACAGGAGCCAGTCGCATGATGGAGCCATTGCCCGCACTCATGGGGGCAGTTGATCCGCAATCTGGAGCGCTGGTATTTTCGTAACGGATCAAAGCCGATCTGACCGTATTGCCAATATCAAAACAGTGACCTTTGACACTGTTGAGTCCATTGCGCCACCATTGACAGTAGAGGTTCAATTGATCCACTGGATCCATGCCTTGGCAGTTGACCAAGCTTTGTCCAAGACAGAGTGCCATGGAGGTGTCGTCAGTCCATTCACCTGCGTTCAGATTGAAGGGCCCTCCGCCGACGATGTTGGTGAGGGGGGCAAAAGAGCCGCGTGGGGAGAACTCGACGGTAGTGCCGAGAGCATCTCCAGCGGCTAGCCCGAGCAGGGCTCCGCGAAATTTGTCTTGATCGAGTGTCATAGAGGTGAGGTGATGAGTGATGGGGTTATTCTATCTGTAAAGTGTGAGATTGAGCTAGTACCGAAACTTTGTCCGGGCGGACAAAGTTTCGGTCGTAGTGAGTTCATTCGACTTGTGCATAGGTCTCAGCGAAGATGTCAGATCTGCAGGGGTAGAGCTCTCCACGCACGCCTTGGATGATAAAATCTCCATCTAAGGCGGTGTGATCCCCTTCGAGTGTTTTGATGGTCAATTTGCCTCCGGCTATCTGGCTGATACGGCCGTTCTTGATGGCAGCATGGAACCAGTCGGGCGCATCGACTGGCCAATTTTGACCTTGGCTAGATTGGTGCTCATACGCTTCGATGGCGATGTCTTTCTTTATGTATTTCATGGGGTATTGTTGGGTTTAGGTTAGTTTGTTGGGGTGATGCCTGTGCGAGTGATAGCCTCTTGTGTAGAGGGGGTGTAGATATGCTCTTCAGGCGTGATTAATTGGTTCAGTTGCTCATTGAGGTTCTCTCGTTGCTCAGCAACGAAATCTGAGATGTCTTCGATTTGGATGACTTCACTGCAGGCGTATCTTTCCAGAATGTCTCCCCGTAGGCCAAGTTGGATGGCTTTTCTATCCAGATTTTTACCATGTGGATCGTGATCGGGATCCCATTGGAGCCTGACATTTGATAGGCTTACTGCTTGTTTCCATTCGTCCTGATCCGCATACAATGTGGAAGTGAAGGAAGAATGGACGGCTTGTTGCAGGATCTCATCAAATAGGGAACGTGGAATAGTCACAGCAAGGATGACCTCTTGTCCCTGCTTGGTGCCCCAGCCAGAGCGGTACATCATCCATAAAAAATTGGGTTTGATCCAGCTCATGCGGCTGAAGCTGAAGGCTCCGCCAAAGTTTTGATTTTTTGCAGCATAGTGTCCAATTTCTGGACGGTAGGCCTGATACACGGTGATGTTATTTTCATCAAATTGAGCCATAATATGACGACCACTTTGTGGCCAGACAAGGATTTGTTCCGAGTAGTTTTTTATTTTGAGTTTATTTGTTTTTGTTTTCATCAGTTAAAGTTTTGTTTCACCGAGAATCACATCACTGGTGGTGATGATAATTCCAGCGTGTTGCATTTCTTCAATGGCGTTTTCGACGTCACCTGAGTTGAGATTCACTCCGCGGCAGGCGTCTGCAATGAGGGTGGTTTTAAAACCTTCTGCCACTGCATCGAGGGCGGTGAATTTGACACAGTAATCGGTTGCCAGCCCCACGATGTGGACTTCGCTTGTTGCAATTTCACGCAGATGTTCTGCAAGCCCAGTTGCCTTGCGATGCCCGTTGTCATAGAAGGCACTGTAGCTGTCGATTTTTGGATCCGTGCCTTTTTGAAAAATGTGATCGACTTCATCGGTGTTTAGACTCGGGGAAAATTGCGCTCCGAGGGTTCCTTGAATACAATGACTTGGCCACAGCACTTGCTCCAGACCATGAAGGTCGATCACTTCTCCGATTTCATGCTCGTCATGGTTGTCAGCAAAACTACCATGATCGTCAGGGTGGGAATCTTGCGTGGCAATTACGTGACCGTAGTGGGGGATCAATTCGTTGATGATCGATACGATCTGATCACCTTCGTTTACAGCGAGAGCGCCTTTGGGTAGGAAGTCATTTTGAATATCTACGATGATCAGGGTTTTCATGGATCGATTGAGTTGAAATTTATTTAGCTATCTTTTTGAGCGAGATATCGAGCAGGGACATGGTCAGTGAGCCAGACTTGGTTTTCTGTGACATAAAATTCATATCCATTTAGCTGCATTTCTTTGGCGGCGATTTCAATAAGAGCGGCTTTGCCTCGTCTTCGTGCAACTTCCAGCATGAGAGGGATGTCGGTGGACATGTGGACGTGATGTCGTTGTTGTTTGGTGAGTCCTTCGCTGAGGATGGAACTCAGAAAGCGTTCTGCCGTGCCGTGATATAAAACATCCGGTGGCGTAGTGGCGCTGTAGCCGAGATCGATCTCAACCGAGTGCCCTTGACGGGCACGAATGAGAGTGCCAGTTTCGTCGAATTCGAAGCGTTTCTTGGGGTTTTCAGCTACGATCGTTTTGAGTATATTCAGTGTTAAGTAGAAACCGTTCTTGTTGAGAGCTTCGAGAAGCCCTTGGACATCTGCCCAACCGTTTTCATTCAGAGTGATGCCGATGCTTTCTGGTTTGTGACGTAAGATCAGGCTTAGTCGTCTGCTAATTTTAGTTTGTAGTTTAGCGTTCATTAAATTGTGTTCATGGAAGTGAGGCAGCACTTTTACTTATCCTTCGATATTTCTTATCTGTGTAAATCTGCGTAATCCGCGGTTGAATTATTTTTGCTAAGTCATATTTCAAAGTGGATGCCTTGTTGGATGAGCTTTTGGTAATGTTTTTGATCAAAGCGGTAGAGGCGAGCCGCGCGATGGGCGACGTCTTGTTCGACTTCTCCCGTCTCGATGAGTATGCCTAACTTGATGACTTTTTTACGAAAATTACGTTTGTCTATTTTGCTTTCGAGGATGATTTCGTAGAGGCTTTGCAGTTGCGAGAGCGTGAATTTTTCGGGAAGCAGTTCAAAGCCGATGGGCTGATACCTAACCTTACCTCTCAGTCGCTCCAGGGCTTTGGCGAGGATCAGGTCATGATCAAAAGCGAGTTCGGGCAAATCATCGAGTGCGAACCATGCAGCATTTCTGGCATCGGTCGCGGCCTGGGGGGCGTGTTCGATCAGGTTGACCAGCGAATAGTAGGCTATGGTGACAACGTGCTCACGCGGATCACGGTCAGGTTCGCCATAACTGTAGAGCTGTTCGAGGAAGATGTTTTTCAATCCGGTTTCTTCTTCGAGCTCACGACGAGCGCAGTCGTCGAGCGATTCTCCGACGCGGATGAAACCTCCGGGCAGCGCCCATTCGCCTTCGAAGGGGGCGATGTCACGTTGGATGAGGAGGATTTTGAGGTCGTCTTCATCGAGGCCAAAAACCACACAGTCGGTGGTGAGGGCGGGTCTTTCGTATTGGTAAGTGTGGCTCATGGTTCTTATATAGTGTTAAATAGACACTAAGTAAAGAAAAAAGTGTAAAACTTACACTTAGTAGGGAAGGTGATGTGGGAAAACCGCAATAGACGCGAATAAAAAAAGAAATGCGTGGGAGCGAAGTTGGGCAGTATCAGCGCCCGGTGAGAGTTGAGAGTGAGAGGTAGGACTGCTCCCGTGGCTCAACACAATCCTTGCGGTCTGACTGCTGGCGGATCATACAGCAAACGCTAATTAACAGGGGCTCCGGAAGCACTTTTCTGTTTTATTGTTCGGAAAGTTTCTGTCTGATCTCCATGGGCAGGATGCCCATGCCACATTGCTTAAGCTAGGGAGGCGCTCTTTCTATTAGGGACTGCTCTCACAAATGAGCTTTCGCCATTTCAATGATCTCTGCATGATCAAAGGCTAAATCGGGCAGCTTGCAGATCGGAAACCACTGCACTGCAGCGGCGTCATCTGCGGCTTGCGGGTGGTGGTCTTTTTTATCGACGATGGCGTAATGAGCAATGGCGATGATGTGTTCGCGTGGATCGCGATCAGGAGCTCCGAAGGTATGGAATTGGGTGAGGGGGATTCCGCTGAGTCCGGTTTCTTCTTTTAATTCGCGGGCGGCGGCGGCTTCGGGTGCTTCGCACAGATCGAGGAAGCCGCCGGGAAGTGCCCAGCAGGATTGGTAGGGTGGGTGCTTGCGTTGGATGAGCAGAAGGTAGGGGCCGTCAGGGGATTTGCCAAAGATGACGCAATCGACGGTGACAGCGGGTCGGGGATGTTTGTAGGTGTAGGGCATGAGGGGGAGGATTTAAAATTTGAGATTTGAGATTTAAAATTGGAGGGAAGCTAGCCATGACTGGACATTGGGAAATGCGAATAAGAATTGAAGAATTATGAAGAGGGATAATTTACAATGCTTGTAGTTCTTTTTCGAATCCGGCGTTGAGGATGGGGAAGCGGCACCAGGTTTTGGGGTCGAGGTTTTCATCGTCGAGGTGAAAGCTGGGGGCGTAGCGTTCGCGTTTCCATTGATTGCGGCTCCACAGGCGGAAAAAATGGATGACGTATTTTTTTAGTGTGTCTGGCTGATGATCAATAAAACGGTGAATGAGTAATTGATAAACTTCAGCTGGGGCTTTTTTATCACGGATCGCCCAGCGTTCGATCTGATCCAGAATCGGATAGGGCATGAGGTCTCCTTCGTCACTTTGCTGCTGATCGGTGGGACGTAGTTCTGCGGTGGGTTGCTGCTCATTGACTACTTTCAAAGCTGGGATGGTGGCAATGCCGGCTGCGCCTTCTTTTTCCAGCCAGCGCAACCAGTGACGAAGGAAGGCTTTGTCGATGCCGGCAATGGGGCTCAACCCTCCGCAGGTGTCGCCGTCCATGGTGGCGTAACCGACAGCGGCTTCCGAGCGGTTGCTGGTGGCAAGTAACAAGGCGTTGCGAATGTTGGCGAGCATCCACACACCGGGTGCGCGCACCCGAGCCTGGATGTTTTGCAGTGTGATGTCATCTTTTTCCCAGGTGAGTGGGCGACCAATGGTTTTTTCGGCCAGTTCAGTGTATTGATCGACGGTATCCTGCACTTGCCACTCGGCGTATTCGGCGCCGAGAGCTTGGGCGAGTGTCCGTGCTGCCTGACGGGTGGTATCACCACTGTTTTCTGTCGCTTGATAGATGCAGATGAGTAGATCTTTTAGCTCGGGCATTTTGTCACCGAGATAGCTCATTCGGCCTTGCCAATCATCGGGACTGAGTTCTTGGTCGGCGATCTGAAACATCAGCGCGACCAGGCATGCCACTGCGGCAGAATCGGCTCCGCCACTGAGCGAAATCACAAATCCATGTGAGTGACTTTTGCGCATGTAATCAAAGAGTCCGAGGGTGACCGCACGAGTGAATTCAACTTCCTTGCTCAAGCGGCAGGCGGGCATGATCTCAGTCGTATCGGTAGGATGACTTTCGATCGGCCAGTCGAAGTCAGTTTGAATAGCGGTGAATCCATTCAGGTCGATGTGGCGTGAAGCAGTTTTGGCTTGGCTCAATCGATGCAGATCGAGATCCACCACGGCGGTGATGATGTGGGTTTCGTGGAAAGAAAAACGCTCACCTTGGGCAACTAGATTGCCGTTGCTGGCGATCATCGACCCCCCATCGTAGATGATACGTCCCGCTTCATTGCCCAGCAGATTGGCGTAAACATAAGTGACGCCGAAAGAGCGCGAACCTTCACGCACCAATTGCTCGCGGATCTCCTGTTTGCCAAAAGCGAAGTGACTCGCGCTTGGGTTGAGGATGATATCGACACCATACTCGGCGTAACGTCTGCCGGGTCGATCAGCGACCCAGGCATCTTCGCAAACTTCGAAGCCAATGCGGACGTCTCCGATGTCGAAAAGCAGATCCCCGAGAGGAACTTGCTTGCCGAACACACTGACTTCTAAAAACACATTCTCAGGCCACGGACGGAACCAGCGTGGTTCGTAGTGAAGGCCGTCACCAGCGAGATTTTGTTTGGCGTAAAATCCTAACAAATCACCGTCGGCAATCATCGCGACGGTATTGTAAATCGCATTTTGGTGGCGAAGCGGCAGCCCAACCGCCACCGCGATGCCTTTGGTGAGTGGTATGAGTTTTTCGAGGCTTTCGAGTGCTTGCGCGGTGGTTGCGGGAGCGAGGAACTGATCCTCGCAACCGTATCCCGTGATCGCAAGTTCGGGCAGGCACAGCAGGCTGACGTTTTTTTCTTGAGCTTGCGAGATGCAGCGCAACAAACGCTGCAAGTTGCCGTTCCAGTCGAGTGGCGTTTGATTGACGTTGGAAGTTGCGATGTGAATGAGTTTCATGGGGCGAATCCGTTTTGTGTGAGTAGATCACGTTTAGCTTGTTCGACCCGAGGGTCGAGAGTGATGAGCGTCGGGGGCGTGTGTTTGATGTTTTGCCAATGGGTGATGGCTCGCTCGCGAACGCTGTGCAAGCTTTCCTCCTGTAGGACTTTTATGCCTTTTTGAATCGCGGTGGTCAGTAAGATTTCCGTATTCGTTCCTTCGTTGCTGAGTCCCAGGGTTTCGTCGAAGATGATGTCTTCCACGATATGGCCATCGTCATCCTTGTGGCGTGCGATTTGCAGGATGCCAGGATTCGAAACTTTGATCAGATCATTCGACAATTTTACCCGTGCTTGCCATTCCCCGTTTTTATCACGGATAGCTCCGAGTTTATAAACTCCACCAAGGGCGGGTTGATCGAAGGCGGTTACCAACTTGGTGCCGATGCCCCAGGTGTCGATGCGAGCGCCGTTTTTTTTCAACTTAGTGATGGCGTATTCATCGAGATCGTTACTGGCGATGATTTTGGTATTCTGAAATCCAGCTTCATCTAGTAGGTTCCGGGCACCTTTGCTGAGTTCTGCCAGATCACCTGAATCGAGGCGAATGCCCAAGAGCTCGTGACCTTGCTGGCGTAACTTTTTTCCTGTCTCGATCGCATTGCGGACACCATCGAGGGTATCGTAGGTGTCGACGAGCAGCACAACATTGTTGGGCATGGCTTCGGTGTAGGCTTCGAAGGCTTGCTGTTCTGTATCAAAACTCATCACCCAGCTGTGGGCGTGGGTTCCTTTGACGGGGATGCCGAACTTCATGCCTGCCAATACGTTTGAGGTGGCAGTGCTGCCCCCGATGTAAGCGGCGCGACTGGCGGAGAGCCCGCCGTCCGGCCCTTGGGCGCGGCGCAGGCCGAATTCCAGCACAGGATCACCGTCAGCGGCGGCGCAAATCCGAGCTGACTTGGTAGCGATCAGGGTTTGGAAGTTGACGATGTTGAGCAGAGCGGTTTCCACGATCTGGCATTGGATGAGTGGCCCTTGGATTCGCATGATGGGTTCATTGGGGAAAACCAGTTCGCCTTCCTGGATGATGCTGACATCGAGTTTCCATTCCATGTCACGCAGATAGTCGAGGAAGCCTTGATCGAAGAGAGCTTTGCCATCGGCTCCAGTTAAAGTGCCCAGATACTCAAGCTCGTTTGTAGTGAATTTCAGTTCCGAAATATAGTCCACCGCAGGGCTGGTGCCTGCGACGATGCAGGCATGACCGCCGAAGGGTGCACGGCGGTAGAAGAGGTGAAAGACGGCTTCGGTTTCGGCCATTTGCTTTTTCCAATAGCCGTAAGCCATGGTGAGCTGGTAGAGATCGGTGAGCAGTGCTGAGTTCATGACTTACCTTTAGTGTGAAATTTACACTAAGTAAAGGATTAAATGAGAAATAGTTGAAGTCGCGAGTGGGGGTGAGTGGTGAGAGAGGATTTGAACCACAGCCGAGCCCGCGAACGCGGGGGAGACAGCTGGAGGATACTCTCCGAAAGCAAATAGCCTGGATAAGAGGAGCGATGGGGAAATTGCGATGTAGGGTGGGTGTCCTCACCCGCCGAGAGAGGTGGTGCGAAGGCTGGCGAACGGAGGCTCATGCGGGCACCAGTGCGCACGAATTAGAGTAGGCTACCCTGCCGTGCCAGTTACTTCATCAGGGATGAACTTTGAGTGTGTTTTTAAGAGGGGGGCTTTTGAGCAATCCCGATCTGCCTCGAAGTTGAGTTGTTTTTGCATGAACTCTAAGCGGGCGCGTGCTGTGGTGATGACTTCTTTCCATTCCCTTGCCCAAACGCTGATGGTTTTGTCGGGGCTTTCCCATACCATGCCTGAAGGAAGCTTGGGTTGGTTGCTCTCGTTTTTGATATCTTGATCGAGCAGAGTGGATACGGTTAGAAATTTCCATCTTGCAGGTGCACCTTGGAAACAATCCTCGTTAGCTACAGCTGTCGCGTATTTTATAGCCTGAGGGATGACGTCCTCGCCAATTTTTTTGGAAGAGCTTGCTAGTTCTATCACAAGGTGGGAGTGCTCCCCAGCTTTAGGTTGCACGGTTTTGGACAATCTCAAATTGTGTTCCGCTGGATTGCTGGAACCATCATCATCGTTTGTATCACTGCCTGCCTGCGATGTTAGTAAACTTGCGTGTTTTTCCAAAACCTCTTCGAGTTGTTCTGCACTGCTTGCTAGATCGAAGCTTTCGTCGAAGATCCAAGTTTCGCTGTCTAGTAGTTGATGAAGGTGATCGGGATCGACGAGGATGGTGTTGGTGTCCGTGGCGCAGACAAGCTGCTCAAGTCTTTGTAGAAAGTTTAAGCGCTTGCTGATGATTTCTGCTGATTTAAGGATGTTAGCAAGTGGTGTGTCGTTGATGAGTTCGGCGAGGTCATTCTGTTGCTCTTGATTCAGATTGAGCATTTCGGTCAGACTTGTCTGGACCGCTGCTGGATTTTGTTTTAGAGCTTGGGAAATAAGCATGAAAATGATTTTTTTCCCCTGCTGATCGACATCTTTGAATTTAGGTAGATAGGTCTCAACATTGCTCGCAAAGATATCGAACACTTGTCTTTCTGCTAGTTCAACGGGGCTTAGCTTGCCGTTTTTTTGATAAGGGTAGATATGTTCCAGTTTCCAGCGATCAACGGTCTTCACGTAGGTCTCAGCTTTGCGTTTGGAAAAATAGTCTTTGATGGCGGCTTTAGCCGTATCAACAATGACCTGCTGATCAGGATGTAGATCGTCAAGCAAGAGTAGGTTGTCAGTGGCGAGTTCTTTTAGGCGGTCTGATTTCACATAGACGGTGTAGTTAAAGCTAGGCGCTTTGACACCACTAGGGATATCATGCAGAGGATGCCCTGATGCATCGCAAAGGTGCATGATTTTTGGAGTTTTGACACACCATTCTATGATGGTGACGTTCACTTGAGATTCCGAGTCATCAGCTAGAGTTACTTGGAGGCTTGGAAGGTCTGTAGATGATGTTTGGTAGGTTTGTGGGTCGAGGGTTTTGCCATTGTAGTAGATTTCGACTGCGGAGTATTTAGCTAGATAAAGGGCGAAGTTTTTCGTTAGTATCTCAGCAGCATTTTCATCTAGCAGTTGACCAATTCTGTCTTGGATATCTGTAATGACTACCTCGGTCCCTGTAGCTGAGTTCTCGATCTCGATAGGTTCGCTGAAGTGCTGTTGGTCTAGTGCGTTGAAGCTTCCTGAGATGGAGTAGGTGTAATGTTTTCCGTCATTTTCGTAAATCGTGTTCCACTCGACATGGTGGCCTAATGTGAAAGCTTTGAGTCTGCCGGCGCCATTTTTTCCATGAAGAGATCTGCCTTGGTAGGCTTTTTCTGTTTTTTTCCATGAGTCGCCCAAGTTGCCAAATAAATTTGGAACATGTGGGTGGAAAATTCCAGATCCCATATCTTTTACCTCTATGCGTTCTATTCCCGACATCGCATTTTGAACCAGACTGACATCAATCCGATCCGATCCAGCATCGAGACCATTCCATATAAGCTCGGCTATGGCGGAGAGGGGCTTGGTGGAGCTGAGTCGACTGAGGAAGTCTTTTTTTGGTGTTAAAGGAATAGTTGTGATGTGAGCGCTCATGGTGGTGGGGATGGTAGTGAATATTGGGCTTATTGCAAATCGCACCATCAGCTATTTATAGAATGTCCGAGATCTCAGGTTTTAGGGCTATTGAAATGAATCACCTTTACTGGTGAAATACAGATGGGGTTTACATGGATGGACGGGATGGACAGGATGGGAGGGGGGGAATTGGCTCACGCCCGCTGCGCTCAATCTCCTTCGCCAAGGCTTCGGCGGTCAAGAGGCGCAAAGATCGCAAAGGAAGAGGGGGAGATGGGTAGTCTTACCTGTGCGGGCGTTTGCCTTTGATAAACTCACCTGTGAGTTGGTGTTGGTGGCGGAGCAAAGCGAGGCAGTCTTGTGGAGACTGGGCGGTGATGGGTTCGAAATACCAGGGATCTTGAAGGCTCTCGCCTACACAGCCAAGCCAGGATTTGCCATATCGGGCGACGACGATGGGGTAGGTTCTCCCGCGCTGATTGACGGTGATGTGGTAGTGCTGTTGAGAATCGGGTGGAAAAAAGGGCGGTGAGAATAGGTTTTTGGAGCGTGGTGGAATTGAGTGTGGGATTGCGATGGGGCCACAACCTAAATACCAAGGTGGCTGGATGATTCTAGAAGCTGCTTTGACGCGGTTATCCGTTAGGGCGGGGGAGTGAGGTTTACTGATCAATTGGATGTCGAATTGGGCAGCGATGAGGGCGGATAAAATTTTTGAGGCTATGGGTGGGGTTTGATTTTGCGGGGTGGTGTAGTAGTAGCGAGCTTGTGTCTGAGTTCCTGAAAGGTTGTTGATGCGATCAATGGCTACGTCTAAAGGGAGGCTCCATCCATTAAGTTCAACCTTGCCATCGGGGAAGGCTGATACATATAAAATTGAGAGTTCGTTTGTCTTGAAGCGGTTCTGTGGATGATTTGACCTTTCTTGGCGTTGTTTATCACAACATGTGAGCAATGCCAATAATGCGATGGCGAGTGAAACTTTCATTTGCAATCTATCTTGAAGGATAGGGTGAGGTGAGGTAAGTCCCTAATTCTCGGTACGCTTGTTAGTGTTGAAGCGCCGTCGTCAAAAACAGATTGTGGTCTTGTTATTTGGACGAGTCAGGATAAGTTCTGCCTGTGAATCGCAGAACTTTATACATTAGCTTCAGATTTTTGATTGGCTTGGTGTGGTTGGTGAATGGCTTGTTTTGCAAGGTGTTGGGTTGGGTGCCGAGACATGAACAGATTGTGGCGCGAATTTTGGGGGAGGAATATGCGGGGTCGATCACGGTGATGATTGGTTTGGCTGAGGTGTTGCTGGCATGTTGGGTATGGAGTGCTTGGCGCTCGCGTGTGACGACGGTGTTGCAAATGGCACTGGTGGCGACGATGAATGTCTTGGAGTTTTTCTTGTCACCTGAACTTCTGTTGTGGGGGCATTATAATGCTTTGTATGCGACCTTGTTTATCGCTATGGTTGCGGTGACGGAGTGGGGATTAAAAGAAGGCAGTTTGAGTAAGGCATGAGATCACTGAATCAACATCCTTTTGCGGTGCAGGCTCATTTTGAGAAGTCTCTAGTCTTAGCTTTTGCTTTTCCAAAAGAAGAGTTGCAGGTTTTGGTCCCATCTTGCTTGCAGCTCGACCTTTATCAGGATCAGTGGGCGTTTGTGGCGGTGGCTTTAGTCAAGACGAGGTATTTGCGGCCGAAGGGTTTGCCCGAATGCATGGGGAGAGATTTCATCCTTGCTGGCTATCGAGTGTTTGTGCGGTATCGCGGTGAGGACGGTCGTTTGTTGCGTGGTTTGTATATTTTGGCTTCTGAGACAGATAGTAAAATGATGCAGTTGATGGGTAACCTGTTCACTTGTTATCACTACTCGACCGTGTCGATCGATTGGAAGTCGGGTGCGGATGGCAGCGAGCGGGTGGAGGCGTCTTCGGGACTTGAGTTATGGGCTTCGCGGCAGGGTGAGGGGGGCGGTGATCCGTCTCTGCCAGCAGGATCGCCGTTTGCTAGCTGGAAGGATGCGCGTCGTTTTGCTGGACCAATGCCCTTCACTTTTTCGCATGATGAGAAGCGGGATAGGATGTTGGTCGTCGAGGGGCGTCGTTCGACTTGGCGACCGCTAGCGATGGGTGTGGAGAAATGGCAGGTGCCATTTTTGCAACAAAGAGGCTTGCTGCAGCCATGCCTCGCCAATGCCTTTTTGGTGGAGCAGGTGCCTTACGAGTGGCAAAAAGGTCGTTTAGAAAACCTTGCAGAGCGGCTTTGAGTGTGAAGGAATTCAGTTGTGATCAGATTGCAGCTCTTGTAGTCTGTTAGTTAAACTTATATTTTTATGGAGCAAAATTCTATACCGCCCTTACCTCGTCCTGAAAGTTCTCAAAATCCAGCGGAGCAAGCTTCAAGTAATTGGCTTGGCAAGTTGGCTCTGTTGTGTGCAGTTGTTGCATTTGCCACCTTAGCTGCATCCAGCTTTTTGCTGTATCAGCAAGAAGAGGCTACACTGATGGCAGGTATGATATTGGGCGGCGTGGGTTTGCTGGCGAGTTTGACGGCTTTGATTATGGGCTTTGTAGCCTTGGTGTCGGAGGGGCGAGCGGGGCGGGTGATGGGGGCGTGGGGAATGAGCGGGGGAGTGGTTGCCTTACTCGCAATAGTGGTGCTGACAGTGGTGGGAGTGGGGCAGAAACTGCAGCAAAAAATCGATTTCGCTGGAGAGGAGTTCCTAGAATATGAAGCAGAGGAAGAGCAGCCGCTGGAACCGTTGGTGATCGAAAAAGACGCAAAAACTGTGGCGGATAACTATCAGCTCTGGGTCGGCTGGTTGGATGAAAATCTCTATCGACCGATGAAATGGCGTTTGAAAGGTAAAGCGTGGGAAAAAGTTGGCAAGCAGGTGGTAGATGCCTTTGTTTCTGACTGGTTGAGTAAATGGGATAGACGAACGGAGAAGGAGTGGCAGGATTTGGCGGGGGAGTTATCAAGATTGGGGTGTGATGATCCAGCCTTGCTCTATATGGTGTCGAGAACCTGTGATATTGGGGATCAACAGTTTGGAGTTTTGACGTGGAGCACTAAGTGGTTTGGTAAGTCCAAGTGGAACCCGATTTTTGCTTTCATGGCACAAATTGAAAAAATAAAAAAGGTAGATTATGCTAAGAAAGGCAAGGAGTTAGAAGCCCTAGATGCGGAGGCTTTGCGTAGGTTGGAGAAAGCTTGTGAGCAAGGTTGTTTTGAGGGAGAGAACTTATGGCTGCTGCATCAATTGATGAATAAGAAGAGCGGACCTAGTTTTGTTAAGCGAAATGCGGCTAAAATAGCGGCAGTATTTGAACGGACGAAAATGCCAGAGTGGACTGTGGGCTGGATGATGGGTAAGTGGGAAGTCAAATTGGCGTGGGATAGTCGAGGCGGGTCTTATGCGCATAAGGTGAAGGAAGAAGGCTGGAAGGGCTTTCGTGAGCACTTGGCTTTGGCACGCGAGCATTTGACGAGATCTTGGGAATTGGCTCCGGAGTTCCCTTTTGCCTCGGCAGAAATGATCAGGGTGAGCATGGGAAGTAGCAAGGACCCTTCGCAAGAAATACGCTTATGGCTGGATCGCTCGATGCAGGCGCAGGTGGACTATTGGCCTGCTTTTGAGGCTTATATATGGGCATTGCGACCTCGTTGGCACGGTAGCATCAAGATGATGGAGCAGTTTGGAGAATACTGTTTGGCTAATGGAGATTACACCACAGGTGTGCCGATGTTTTATTTCAGGGTGGTAGAGGAGTTGGCGGAGGAAGCGGATGATGTGGAGGCTTTTTATAAGCAGGATGAAATATATAACAATCTGTGCAAGATGTATGAGGAGCAAGCGAAGGTTTGCGTGGATGATGAGGGCAGTTGGTTTTGTTGGACGAAAGTGGCGATGTTAGCTTACCAGATGGAGGATTTTGATAAGCTAAGTCAAATGTGGCAGCGTATGGAGGAGAGACCCTCGTTGAGAGCTATGGGCACGAATTGGAAGTTGGATCGTGAAGATTTTTCATTTTGTGCGTTGATGGATCAGTCTGATCCGAGCATCCGTTCGGCACGTGATTTTCGGAAGCAGGGACTGTATGGGTCTGCCATAGGTGAGTATCAGAGTTATCAAGATAAGAAAGAGTTGGATGAGGCGCAGCGGGCGGTTTTGAAAAAACGCATTGCCTTGCTGAAGGTGGAGGAGAAGTGGCATGCGGGGGAGTGGGTGACTCTGTGGCCGACGCCGTCTCCTGAGCTATGGCAAGCCGTGGAGGGAAGTTGGGAAAAGACAGATGAAGGGGCGTTATTGGCAAAATCGGAAGGCTTCCGCTATGCGATCGAGCACGCTTTGCGGGTGGGGGAGGATTATGAGGTTGAGGCGAGTATCGGACCGGCGAAAAATATGCCAGATGCAGGTGGCCATGGTCTTTGGGTGAGCAGGTGGAGGTGGTATGGGGATCATTGGGATGCTGCGGGTTTCTCATTGGGGAGCCAGGGGAAGCGGTTTTTTGTCACCGCTCGACGATGGAGATATCATTCTAAATGGGCTAAGAAAATTGAGCGTAAGGAGCCTCATGTGTTGAATCTGTTATGTCATAAAAATTTGTGGCAAATATCTGTGGATGGTAAAAAACTCAACGACAAAGAAATCGAGATGGAAAAACACCATAACGGTAAGTTAGCCCGCCTGGCTTTGGGAGGCTATGTCGATCCAGATAAGGGGACGACGGTAGAGTATCAGCGGGTGCGGGTGCGGAAGCTAGAGGCGAGAGAGGATGTTAGTAAGAGTAAGTGAAGATCCGAGGGGCACTACTGGATATGGAACTTGCGAGTGAGTGTAGTTGGGACGGGATCTTGAGGGCTTGCCTGTAGATCTAAATTGAAAGGACGGGCGATACTATTGCCTGCTAGGTCTTCGAGTTTGGTGTCGATATGTAAAGTGATTGTGCCGGTTTGCCATGGGGTGTCGGGGGTGAAGCTGATGCTAAGATCGTTGTGAAGTATTTTTACCGTGGGATTACCTGGGGCGGTGAGTCGGATGCTGCGCAGGATCAGGGCGTAGTCTAAGGGCTCTAAAAAAGTGATGGTGAACGGTTGCGTCGAACCGGCGCTTGGGATGGAATGCTTCCACCGCTTGGGTTGTGGCTGTTGTGCATCTATGGGGTCGGCACGGAAGTTTTTTGTGATATTTTCACCTAGCTGACCTGCTTCGTTTTGCCATTTTCCAGAAATGATCAAAGTATAATTTTCCCCCGATTCTAGGATGGGGCCGATTTCTAGATTGAGATTAACGCCAGGTTTTTGGCGTCCGGGATGGAACCATAGGGTGAGGCGCTGAGTGCTTTCATCCCAAAGTTCGATTTCTCGAAAGGGTTCGGGGACGGCTTTGCGGGAATCAGTTTCGATCAAGGAGAAATGCTTGAAGATGTCGCCTCTTGCCATGGGCTGAGGGAACTCGATGTAGAATTTCAGATGATTGGCGGGCAGGGTATCGACTTGGGGGAAGATGCGGGCGGTGGTAGCCGTTTTTTGGGAGATGGGTGCTTGGTCTTGCTGTGAGGAGGGTTTGCAGCTTAACAGGATAGTAAGTGCTAAACTGGTCGCTAGCAGTTGCAGGTATGGACGAGGCATGAGTGGTATCGCGAAGGGGGAGCGCTTAGAGACTAGGGGAGAGTTACGGGTTCCAAGTGGTGAGTGTCGGAGTCGGGTGCGTCTTCGCGTAGCACAATGATTTGTTCGTTGTCTAGCTGGCTGACTAAGACGGCACCGTAAAGGGCGTCGACCACTTCGATGCCTTTGGCGTCGGGGCCATTCGGGGCTTTCATATTGCGACGTGGAGCATTTTCATTGGTGTCTGTTTCCTCCGCTGCTTTCAGGTATTCCATGTCCACTCTAGCGCCCCAATAAACACTGGGACCGAATTTTTCGTGGAAGCGTTTGGTATTGGTGACGAGCCATTGTTTGCCGTCTTTCTCATAAGTGAACATATCGCGTGGTCGGTTGCCGCTACCGAGTTCTACAATACTGATGCCTTTGATTTTTTTTCCAGATTCGATTCCACTGAGAGGAAATTTTGCGATCGGGGTGCAGGCAAAAGCGCCTACGATGTAGAATTCTCCATTCTCTTCATAGGGAATGAAAGATTGGATCGGAGCTTTGGTTTCCCAGCGTTTGTGGGAGACGTGGTAAGTTTCTGCAGAAAAATAGCGGGCGTTGATACCGTTTTCTAAAGGGACGGGGATTTGGTAGATTTTGTTAGCAAATTCCTCATTGGATTGACCTGCAACGATCACGCTGGAGTCTGCCCACGCTAAGTCGGTGACGTTGCGCAGTTTGCTGTTTTCGCTAACGGGCAGGGTGATGCGCACGTATTCCATGGTGGAGAGGTCGGGGCGCTGGATTTGACCTTTGCCATCGACGGTGAGTAGCACGGGTTGGTTGCCAGGCTTGAGGTTGAGGCTGAAATAGATGCTGCCACTAGCAGGATTGACTGCCATGTCGATGATGGTGAGGGAGTCCGTTGTCACTTTGAGTTGTTGAGCGAGCAGGGTATCGATGTTCTCGATTTTGTTCTCTAGCTTGAGTAAGGGGCCGCGGTCATGGGTATCGATGGCGAGGATCGAAGCCGAGCGGGGGTCAGAGAGTAGCAGTAAGCCGTCGGGACCAAAAGCGAGTCGGCCGATCGACTTGAGTGCGAGGTCGCCTTTTTGTGCATTTTTCAAAAAGCGAGCCGCTGAATCAGCTGCAGATAGGCTAGTGATAGAGAAAGTGAGGGCTAGCAGCAAAATGGAAAGGGTGCGACGGCTGATTTGGGGTAATAATTTCATGGTTGGACGATGAGCGATAGAGCTTGATGTTTAGCAGCGAAATGGAGTAAAAGCAAGGACGATGGGGGTGCGATGAATAAAGCAGAGACGGCTACGTCTATAAGGCTGATGAGACTTTTGATAAATTCTAAAGATTGGACGGAAGCGTTGGCTCTTTTTTTTGTGGCGGCTGTATTCGTGGCTTTACCTTCTTGCGCCCCTTACGGAACGTATGGCAGTCGCGGAGGACACAGGGGCGGTGAAGGCTCTCATGGCTACGGTCAGGCGCCTCCGCAGGAGCCTTGGTATGAGCATCGTCAGCAAAGTCGATCCTATCGTCCTAGTCATGGTTATGGCTCTCGTGTGGCTTATGGTTCGGGATATGGATATCGACCGGGTTACGGTTCAGGGTTTGGCTATGGCTATCGCCCTGGTTATGGATACGGAAACAGTCGTTATTATAGAAACCGATACGATGACCATGATGATCATAACAGGAACAAAAAATCTTCTTCGAGTTCAAAAAAACACTCGAGTCATGATGAGAAATACAAGCTGACGGGGAGCAGGGTGGGACGTGGACACCCGAAGGATTACCATTCTTTGGATTGGTATAAAAAGAAGGGTTACAATGTGAAGGATTTCACATTGAAGGACAAACACGGTAAGACGTATAAGAAGAAGAGTTCATCTAAAAAGAGTTCATCTAAGAAAAAAAGCAGCTCTTCAAAAAAGAAAAAGAAGAGTTCTAAAAATCGTGCCTGAAGGAATCATCCTGCTGGTTGGTTAGATTTATCAGGTAAGGTCTGGGTAGCTTGTGGCGGCCACAATAAATTGAGCGCTTCGCTGCGCACCCAACCGCGGATGCCGCCTGGGATGTCGATGTATTGCCAAGGGCCGCTGTCGGTGACGATGCGCACTTCGCTGCCAGGTGGCAGTTCGATGACTGTTTTGGCATCGGGCACGGGGGCAGTTTGAGCGACGGCATTGGCACTGGTGATGACCGCTCGGTTGTCAGGGCTGACTTCTTGGCGGTAGCGTTTTAGTGCGAGGATGGAGGCGACGCTGATGAGGGCGAAGAGGATGGATACGGAGATCAGTAGAGCTCGCCAAGGGCGCAGTTTATTCACCCACAAGGCGGCGGCTAAGCTTAGCAGGGCGATCCAGATGCAAAGGGTGAGGGTAGAGATCAATTCGTTGTCGCGAAAGTGGGAGAGCAGTTTGAGGTAGCCTTTGTTTTCGAATTCGAGCAGTCCTACGCGATTTTTTAGAGCGCGCAGGTTTTGTCGCGGTTCGGGCATGTGAGGGTTGAGCACTAGGGCGCGGCGATACCACAAGGAAGCTTCGCCGTAGTTTTCTTGTTTAAAAAAACTGTTGCCGAGGTTGTAAAAAAGTTCTTCGGAGTGCAGTCCTTGTTCGAAGCTGTCGAGGTATTTTTTTCCAGCTTGCTGGTATTTTCCTGCTTCGTAGAGTGCGTTGCCTTTTTGGTAGCTATCGATGGTGGCGGAGTTGGCTGCCCAGCTGAAAGAGGGCAGTGCCATCAGGCATAGGCATAGCCAGGTGAGGCGTGAGATGAGGATGTGGCTTGAAATTGGCATCGTGATAAGAAGGTCAACTGGCACTCAGGTGTTGAGAGAGGGTATCGAGGATCTGTTTGGCTTCGCTGGTCTCGCGGTCGGTGGGGGCGGCTTGGCGATCACTTTCTGGAGCGCCGTAGAGAATCCATTGGCATCTGGAGTAGAGGGCTTGGAAGCCTGCGGTGATGGCTTCGGATGACGGCTTGGGCTTGGATTGAGTTTGCTGTTGCCAGCGATCTAGGCA
This sequence comes from Verrucomicrobiales bacterium, assembly GCA_021648365.1. GTDB lineage: Bacteria > Verrucomicrobiota > Verrucomicrobiia > Verrucomicrobiales > DEV007 > JAADHD01. The sequence goes on along the minus strand of JAKISY010000063.1, from coordinate 7,754 downwards.
GGCGGAGATATTTTTATAATAATCAGCACGTGTGGAGGTCGATTGAGCTAGGGCTTGACGAAGCTGTTGGAAATCAAGGGAGGTGTCGGTGTTATTGGTGCCGTAACCTTTGATTTTGATAAAGCGACGCAGGGCGATAGCGAGGATCCAGAGTAGTAACAGCAAGGGGACTAATTGAGTTAACCAGAATGAAGGTCGTTGCGTTAGGTTCGCCTGTAGATTGCGGCGGTGTGGCTTGCCTTGGCGGATGAAGAGGATGTCGTCAAAGTTAGCAAGCGGGCTAGCGACCGCGGCTTGAGAGGTGGCATGTCCACCCGCGACACTGCTAACGGCTGAGGCGGCGCGTGTGTCGGCAGCGATTTCTAGCGGGATGGCTTGGCTGCGGCGAGTGACGTATTGTTCGGTCTCTGGATCGAAGAAGCTGATTTCGAAAGGTGGCAGTTCGGTGATGTCACCGGAGGGAATGACGATTTGGGTGAAGGTGCATTTGCCACTGAGCACGCCGTCAGATTTTTCGTTGGGGTCGATGATTTTGCGTGCTTCATAGGTGCGCCATTGAGAGCTGCCTTCGCTGAGGAATGTGGGGGCGGCGAGGGCATCAAAATTCCCTACGCCAGTGATGGTGATATCGATGGAGATGGGGTCGCCGCTTTGCAATTTGAGTGGGGATGCGTGAATCTCCATGTCAAAATTGCCGACCGCGCCCGAAAAGGTGGAGGGTTTGCCTTCTTTTGGCAGAGGTTTGACATCGAAGCTGAGGGCGTTGCTTTGCAGGGTGCGGGTGACCGTCTGAGTGAAGAGGCTGCGCAAACCGCCGCCAGAGCGGGCGTTGCGATCAATGAAGCGGCAGCGCAATTCAGCAGACTTTAGGATTTGTTCGCCGGGTTGGATAGGATAAACGCTGCCTTGGATCTTGGCGGTGGAGTATTCATAGCCGTCGATGACAAGGTTGCCTTGGGCGACATTGCGCTGGAAGGGCTTGATCACCAGTCCTTCATTTTTCAAATTGGGAGCGCCGATTTCGTAGATGCTGCTTTGTCCGCGAACGAAAGCGGTCAAGTCTAAAGGTACGATTTGATTGACGTAGAGGCTAGTTTTGGGCGTAGTGAGGCGAAGGAAATAGGGCTTCGATGCATCGAGGGTAAGGTCGCCTGCTTTGCGTTTGAAAATCACGAGGGTGGCAGCTTGGGTGGAGTAGGTTTTGCCACGGACGTTTAAGCTGACGACTGGGATGGTGAAACTGCCTTCTTGATCGCCACTGAGCCTGTAATAGTAGATGGTCTGGCTGCTACTAACGCCATTGATGACTTTGATGCTGGAGTTCTGTCCCTGATAGAGGATGGTCAAGCCTGGGGCTTCGATGGATTTAGGTGTTTCATCCAAGGTGCCGTTATCGACTTGGATGGCGTAAACTCCTTTTTCTCCTACCGCAAGTTTGCGTCCGTGTAGAAGTCCTGTGATTTTGGTTGCGTTGCTGATCTGCTGGGCGGGAGCTAGGTCGGAGCTCAGGGTGAACAGGATGACTGCCAGTAGGGTGACTAGCGGGTAGCTGCGACCTATGAGCCGCGATAGGGTAGTATCAATGGATGAATGATGGGTCATAACTAGGGTTCTCACCAGTTTTTATAAGGTTGGGCTGGAGCTGGGCGAATCAGAGGTTTGACGCTGAGGTCTTCGTCGGAGAGGTTTCGTAATAAGCGACGTGCTTCTAGAGGAGTGAATCCTGTTTCAGGGTTGCGTTGCTGTGCCGCTTGGCTTTCGCCAGCGGGTTTGCCTTGTTGAGCTGGTTGTTGCTGATTGGGATTGGCTTTCAGATTACCATCGAGATCTTTTTCTTGAGGTTCGGCTTGCCCTTTTTGTTGGGGTTTTTGTTTTTTGCCATCCTTTTTATCGCCGTCCTTTTGATCTTGTTTTTTATCGGATGGTTGAGGTTTTTTTCCTCCTTCATGATCGTCTTTTTTGTTTGGATCTTTTGAGTCCGAAGGTTTGCCATTGGGATCTTGGGAGTCGTCTTTGGGTTTCCCGTCTTCTCCAGGTTTCCCATCTTCTCCAGGTTTTTGATCTTTATCTTTCTGATCGCCTTTTTGATCCTTGTCCTTGTCCTTGTCTTTGTTCTTGTCTTTGTCCTTGTCTTTGTCCTTGTCTTTGTCTTTGTCTTTGTCTTTGTCTTTGTCCTTGTCCTTGTCCTTGTCCTTGTCCTTGTCCTTGTCTTTTTGTTCCTGCTGCTTTTGTTGCTCTTGCAGTCGGTCGAGATGTTGGCGGACGATTTTTATATTTTCTGCTGCGGCTTGGTGTCGAGGATTGATGTCGAGGGCGGCTTGATAGTGTTCGAGCGCGGCTTGCCATTGGCGACCGGCGCCTTTGAGGTCGGGTTGGGCGGCAGAGGTGTCGTCGCTGGGTTGATCGTCAGTCGCCTTGGGTTTCAGCAAGGCTTGACCGTGGCGGAACAGGGTATTGCCTAGATTGTAGTGGGCATCGGTGGTGAGCTTTTTGGAGTGCGCTTGTTCAAGCACTTTACCAAAGGACTGTTCGGCGAGTTCGAGGTCGCCGGTGCGGTAGGCGCTGGCACCTAAGCCGAAATGCAGGCGAGATTGTTCTTTGCTGGATTCGCTTTGGTTGAGTTCTTGTTGGTAAGCTTGCAGGGCGTTTTTGTAGTCTTGCTTTTGGTAAGCTTGCAAGGCTACGATGGATTTTTTTTGTTGAGTTTGTGGAGGTTCTGGTGGCTCGTTTTCTTGAGCGGTGCTGGGGTTAGTGAAGCCGAGGCTGGCGAGTAGCAGTAACGATCCGAGAGTTTTGCCAGCAGCAGTAGTTTTGAGCGATGGGCTTGTGCGGTGTTTTTTGTTGCGTAAGGAGCTTGGCATCAGGAAGGCGACGATCATCAGGGCTAGGGCAAAGCTCAAGGGCCAGATGAAGCGTTCGATGGGGCGTTTTTTGAGAGCTTCTTCGTGACGGGATACTTCGATTTGTTGCAAGGCTTTGGAGACGAGATCGGTGATCGAGTTGGCGGCGCCGAGGTTGAGGTAGAGTCCTCGTGAGGTTTTGGCACTGAGTTGTTGCAGAGCGGCAGGATCGAGGCGGGAGCGCACCAGTTTGCCTTGTTCTGTTTTGATGAATTCGCCGGGACCGGAGGCGTTGGGGTCAGGGATGATGGAACCCGCTTGTGTGCCTACGCCGATGGCGATAACTACTAGCCCGAGTTCTTCGGCGTCCTTGCCGATTTTAGCTAACTCTTCTTCGCCCTCTAATCCTTCGCCATCGCTGAAAAGGATGAGGGCATTGTCTTTGCTGTCGGCTTTTTGAAAAGTCTCGATCGCCATGGCGACGGCGGCGTTGATGTTGGTGCCTCCGCGTGGGATGATCTCGGTATCGATTTGGTTGAGGGTTTCGGTGATTGCCATGTGATCCATCGTTAGTGGAGCTTGTAGGAAGGGGCGTCCAGCAAAAGCGATCAGGCCGATGCGATCGCCGGGCAGGGCTTCGACGATATCTTGTGCTGCCAACTTGGCGCGAGTGAGGCGGTCGGGCAGCAAGTCGGTGGCGAGCATGCTGCGCGAGGTGTCCATGGCGATGAGGATGTTGCGCCCTTCGGATTGGGTGGCGACTTCTTCGTGCCCCCATTGTGGTCGTGCTAGGGCGACGATGATGCAGGCGAATGCGAGACAGTAGAGGCAGAATGACAGCCAGCGCAACCACGGCTGAGCACCGATGATTAGCTGTCCGCGTAGGCGCTGGGCGACCAGTCCAGGGGTGCCTTGGCGGCTGAGGCGGTGCGCGCGCAGGCGTAGCAGCAACAGCGGCAGTAGCGCTGGCAGCATCCAAAAATAGACTGGTTCGGCAAAAGTAGGCATCATTCAGGTAAGCGTCGCCAAAAGGTTTCTCCACCTATCAAAGATAGTAGGGCAAAAGCGAGTGAGGGAAGGGCAAACCAAAAGAAATATTCCTTGGCGTGCACGGTGACGTGTTTTTTGATTTCGGTTTTTTCCAGTTGATTGATCAAGCCGAAGATGCGCTCTAGCCCCGAGGTGTCTTGAGCGCGAAAGTATTCGCCATCGGCGATGCGGGCGATTTCTTTGAGCGTTTCTTCATCGAACTCTTGCTGCAAGTGTTGAGGACCGACGGGGGTTTGCACGGTGTAGTTGCCGTAGGTGCCGACGGCGATGGTGTAGATCTTGATGCCGAGAGTTTTTGCCAGTTTAGCGGCGGTGATGGGGGTGAGGCTGCCGGCGTTGTTCACTCCGTCGGTGAGCAGGACGACGACTTTGCTTTTGGCAGGACGCTTTTCCAGTCGGCGAGAAGCGGCGCCGATGGCGGAACCAATGGCGGTGCCGTCTTCGACCAAACCGATGCGCACGCGTTCGAGGCTGTCTTCGATCCAGTCGTGATCTAGGGTGATCGGTGCGACGAGGTAGGGGCGACCGGCGAAGGCGATCACTCCGATGCGATCCGTTTGGCGGCCACGGATGAAGTCGCGGGTGACTTTTTTGGCTGCTTGCAAGCGATTGGCCTTGCGGCCGCCGATGACAAAATCGGGCACTTGCATTGAGCGTGAGACGTCGATGGCGATCAGCAGTTCGATACCGCTCTCACTGATGTTCTCAGTGGAGCGTATTTTTTGCGGTCGGGCTAGGGCGAAAATGAGCAGGGCGATGCTAAGATAAATCAAGGCTTTGCGAATTGCACCGATGCGCGAGCGGGTGAGCGGAGCCATCTGACGCAGGATGTGTAGCGAGGAAAAGACAATCGCTGCCTGCGGGCCACGGCGACCTTTGATCAACGCTAAGGCGGGGATCAGCAGTAGCAGCAGTAGCGCCCATGGGTAGGCGAAGTGCCAGATGATATCAGCTAACAGGAGGTGCGGCATTGGCGGTGATAGGTTCACGAATGATTAAGCGAGCTTCTTCGATCAGAGGAACTTTTTTGCTATCGGCATTGGCAGGACGGGCGAATTTGAGTTCGTCGCAGGCTAGGGTGAATCGAGCTAGGTCGTTTTGTAGGCTTTGTGGTAGGTTTTGCGAAGCTCCGCTGCCTAGACGGTGAATAAATTCTTGTGAAGTTTCGTAGCGGAAAGGGTCGTGGAAACGGGCTTGCAGGTAGTCTTTTAAAATGTTTGAAACTTGTAAGCTAAGCTCGTTGACAGGTAGGTCGTTGCTTTGAGGTTCCAGATCGGCGAGTCTTTTTAAGGCGACTCTGCCCGCTGGAATTTGGTGGGGGTGTTGTTTTTTGCGGATAAAATGCACTGCCAAAAAAATGGCGATGACGATAAAAATCAACAGACCTATCAGGGCTAGGATGAGCAATCCGTAATCGCTAGCTGCCTGCGGCGGAACGATGTCTTGGATGTCGGGCAGCTCGGGAGCGTCCGTCTGAGGCGGTGGCAGTTGAGCTACAAGGAATGGGTTCATCGGTTGAAAAAAATTAAATCTTAGCTTTGGGGATGCCAGGGCATTAATTACCTAGACCGCCTCGGCGTTTGAAGAAGGAGTGCAGTGCGGGTAGGTATTCTTGATCGGTGACTAGGTCGATCTTATCGACTCCTAACTTACGGAAGTGGCTATCTAATTGTTCTTGCCACCGTTGGGCTTGGCGTTGGTAAGCTTGGCGAATTTTGGGATTGGAGGTATTGATCTCGATTTGCTCACCGGTCTCGGGGTCTTCCAGGCGCACGGGACCGACGGCGGGCAACTCTTTTTCTGCAGGGTCACCTACTTGGATGGCGACGAGGTCGTGTTGGCGGCTGAGGCTTTTCAGCTCGTCGAGTTGATCATCGGCAAAGAGGAAGTCTGAGATCAGAAAAACTAAGGAACGGCGTTTGATATGATTGCGTAGAATATGGACGGTGTCTGCCAGCTCGGTTTGGTGACGAGTGGGGTGGCAGTAGAGGATCTCGCGGATCAGGCGTAGAGTGTGCGATGCTCCTTTGAGCGGTGGCACGTATTTTTCGATTTGGTCGGTGAAGAGAATCAGCCCAACTTTGTCTTTGTTTTGCAAGGCGCTGAAGGCGAGTAGAGCGGAGATTTCGGCGATCAGTTCGCGTTTGCTTTGCTCGTGGCTACCGTAGTTGCCCGATGCACTGATGTCCACAGCGAGGATCACGGTCAATTCGCGCTGTTCCGTGAATTTTTTGATAAAAGGCGTGCCCATACGAGCGGTCACATTCCAATCGATCGAGCGCACTTCGTCGCCGTGCTGGTATTCGCGGAAATCTTCGAAGTCGATGCCTTCGCCTTTGAAACAGCTCTGGTATTCTCCGCCGATGCTTTCACGCACCAAACCACGCGTCTTCAATTCGATCTTGCGGATTTTTCGCAGGATCTCAGAGATGTCTTGTTGATCTTTGGTCTGGATGGTCGGTGGCTTTGCCATGTTGCTGTGTATAGAGAGCGGAGTATGGTGGGGATTTCGTCTGATCGCTATTAAAAAGGACAAGAAAAACAGCTCGTGGGGTCAGTAATCCTTCGGAATTGACTTGAACTGTGTGGTGAGAGTCGGTAAAAGTGAAGTAATATGAAAAAAATAGCATTACTCGCAATGATTCTGGCTCCCGTGATGGCATTGAGCTTTACTGGATGTGTTTCAGCTCCTGAAGATGAGAATGGCATGCCTAATTACCCGGTTCCTAACAAAGCTGACAATGCATTCAAGCTACAGGACGCTAATTCTAAATTTCTCAGAAACCAATATTGAGAATCAACAGGTTGAATTACTTGTCAATATTCACTGACTGCTCCGCTAATTTTTTAGCGGTGAAAAAAAGAAAAGCGACTCAATCTTCTGTCCGCTCTTTCCAGTAACCCGGGCGGCGGCTTTGATGCATCACAGCTAGAAGTCTAAGATTATCCTGCCGAATTTCATATATGAGCTGATATGAAAAGCGCTCGATGGTAACTTTCCGATAAGGCGGATCAAATTCACGTGCCCGCTCGGGGATCAGCAGTGATGACGCTTGCGGCTTTTGTCACTTCATCAATAAACTCCTCTCCGAGTCCTGGTTGACGTTGATTGTAATACGTCGCCCCGTCTGTGAGTTCACTCTCTGTGTCGGGATGCCAAATCAGTGTCATGCTCTCTGCTTCGAAGATGAGTGATTGCGAAGTGTTTCACGCACCCGCTCGATCATTTCATCGTGTGGAATACCTTTCACACTACCGTCATCTAGTTCACGGCTACGCCGATCTAATTCAGCTTTCCACTCTGGGCTAAGCGGCGTGTCTTCCGCAACCTCAAGCTCTGCTTTGATCACTCTGAACTCGTCCCACGGGATCAGTGCCGCCGTGGGCTCTCCGTCTTCCCCCATTAGTGTCTGATAAGTGATGGTCATACTTTCAGTGTAACTCATTGCCCGTGTTTTTTCCAGCTCATTTCTGCGGGATGGCAACGCGCTGTAAACTCGCCACAATGCCTCCGACCAGCTCATATTGCCCTGTCTTTACTGTCACCTATGTCCCCAGTCTATCTGTAACCTATGTCCCCGGTCCATACCATCCATTTGTGAAGATATGCTGACCCCAAAGACGGCTTGTCGCGACGTAGGCGAATAGCGCTTGGTGTTGAAATTGCAAGAATTATCTCCTGACCCCTTCCTTGACCCCTTCCTTTGAATAATCACAGTAAGTCATTTGTCATAAATAAGTTATGTGACTTGTCAAGATATGCTGACTGACCCCTATTCAGGATTCTTCCGCGAAGCGGGTAGCATTGCGAGAGCGAGCCAATGACTACCGCATGCAGGACAGCAATTGTTCGAGCCGAGGCGG
>JAKISY010000062.1 GCA_021648365.1 Verrucomicrobiales bacterium | reverse complement strand
GAATAAAGGCTTTGTATTTTGAGTTTAGTATACTTCATGAACTTCATGTGCTTCATGGTGAATTGCATTTCTGCGGGTGCTCAAAGTGGTATCAGGATAACCTCTATCCATGTCTGGTGCTCTGAAATTTCCCTCCCCTCTTCCTTTGCTCCCATCGGCGTAATCCTCGGTTCCACTCTTCCCCTGTTCCCCTGTATTCCATCAGTGCGAATCAGTGTAAATCAGTGGTTCACCTCCCCCTCTTCCTTTGCGATCTTTGAGGTCTTGAGCGCAGCGGGCGTGAGATATCCTCCTCCCCCACAGCGTTAAAGTTTAGGTTCAAGTTGAAGTTTCCTCCAGCTCACCCGTTCCACTCCGCTGGATCCTGCCCGTAATATTCCCTCAGCTCATCATACAACTCCCGATGTTTTTTCCTCAAACGCCGGGGACGCTCAAAAAAGGTCTCCGTCGCCACCGCAAAAAACTCCGCTGGATTCGTCGCTCCATAAGCATCGATCAAATCGCGTTTGCCCGCCTCCGTCAGTTTCACCAACTTTTCGTAATCATGCCCCAAAACCTTCGCCCAATCTTCATAATCCGCGCGACTAGCAAGAATCGGCGCGCCGTCCGCCTGCCCATCCACTTGATCCAACTGATGCGCAAATTCATGCATCACCACATTCTGTCCATCATCTTCATTCAATGCCCCGCGCAAAGTATTCTCCCAAGCGAGAATCACCGAACCGCTACCCCACGATTCCCCCAACAAAACCTGCTTCCCCTCTCCCGCTTCCTCGTCGTGCAAAGAAAACAAACGCTCGCGCCCACGATGAAAGGCTCCAGGATATAGCAAGATAGATTTCAATTTACAAAAATAATTGTGCTTTTTCACAGCGACCAGTAACAGACACGCTTGCGCCGCGATCACCACTCGCATCTCCTCCGTCACTTCCTCCAGATCACCACAAGCTTCGAATTTTTTCTCCGCAATGAAAACCATTACCCGTTTTTTCAAAACCTCCCGCAAGTCATCAGGCATCCTTTTATAAAACTTGCAGCGCCGCTCAATGATCGCCAGCCACGCAGCAGGGAAATCCTGTGCTAAAACCTGTTGCCGCCGAGCTTCCATCCGAGGTTTGCGCAGCAACAAAGTCGCCGCGTAATAAAAAACACCTATAACTAATAGCGCAGTCGCGCCCCAAACAATCATCATCTCTTTCATTAACGAGATCTTCGGAAAATACCACAAAAAAGGCGTAGATTCGCACCTTGACGAAAGGCATAGTCCCGCTAACTTACGCCCGCTAGCCCATACCGCTACCGCAGCCATGAATATCCACGAATACCAAGCCAAGGAACTTTTTGATAAATACGGAGTCGCCACTCCCGCCGGTCGCGTAGCGAACTCGGTCGAGCAAGTGGTGGAAATCGCCAAAGAACTCGGCACCGATACGGTGGTGGTCAAGGCGCAGATCCACGCAGGTGGACGCGGCAAAGGCACTTTCAAAAGCGGCTTCCAAGGCGGAGTTCACCTCTGTGACTCCCCAGAAAAAGCCGGTGAGATCGCTGGCAAAATGCTCGGCGAAGTGCTGGTGACGCACCAATCTGGCGAAGAAGGCAAACAGGTCAACAAAGTCCTCGTCGCAGCCTCCGTCGATATCGACAAAGAATTTTACTTCGCCATCCTCATGGATCGCGAAACCGAACGCGCCGTGATCGTTGCCAGCAGCGAAGGCGGGGTGGACATCGAAGACGTGGCAGAGAACACACCGGAGAAACTCATCCGTGTGCCGATCCACCCGACTCTCGGTCTGCAAGATTACCAAGCACGAACGATTGCCAAACAGATCGGCTTCACCAGCAAGCAAATGCGACCTGCTGCGAAATTATTCGCCGCCGCTTACGAGCTGTTCATGGCTACCGATTGTTCGATGGTCGAGATCAACCCGCTGGTGCTCACCACCGACGGCGAAGTGATCGCCCTCGACGCCAAATTTGGATTTGATGACAACGCCCTCTTCCGTCACCCCGAGATCGCCGCTCTGCGCGATACCGACGAAGAAGATCCGCGCGAAGTCGCCGCTTCTAAATTTGACCTTAACTACATCGGCCTCGATGGCAATATCGCTTGTATGGTCAATGGAGCTGGACTCGCCATGGCGACCATGGATATCATCAAACACTTCGGCGGAGACCCCGCCAACTTCCTCGACGTCGGTGGTGGCGCGACCGAAGAACAAGTGCGCGAAGCTTTCCGCATCCTCGCAGGCGATCCCAAAGTGGACGCCATCCTAGTCAATATCTTCGGTGGCATCATGCAGTGCGACGTGATCGCCCAAGGCATCATCAACGCAGCTAACGAGATCGAGATGAATCTTCCACTGATCGTCCGTCTCGAAGGCACCAACGTCAAGGAAGGGCGTCAACTGCTCGAAGAATCTGGAATCAACCTCATCACTGCAAGTGATCTCGGCGACGCCGCCAAAAAGGCCGTCGAATCTGTAGCATAATTCAGCTCAACCCTATTTAACTTTTTATAACATCATGTCGGTTCTGGTAAACAACGATACACGGCTCCTGGTTCAGGGGATCACAGGAAATTCAGGCGCAACCCACGCACGAGGCTGCCTCGAATATGGCACCAACGTCGTCTCAGGCGTCACCCCCGGTCGCGGCGGACAAGTCTTTGATGATAAAATCCCCGTTTACGATACGGTGGTCGAAGCCCGCGAAGCTACGGATTGCAACGCCACAATGATCTTCGTGCCACCTGCTTTTGCCGCCGATTCCATCATGGAAGCTATCGACGCTGGCATCGAGTTGGTCGTCGCCATCACCGAAGGCATCCCCGTAGCAGACATGATGCGAGTGAAAGCCAAACTCGCACACAGCGACAGTATTTTGATCGGGCCCAACTGCCCCGGCATCATCACTCCTGGACAGTGCAAAATCGGCATCATGCCTGGTTACATTCACAATCCTGGTGACATCGGCGTGATCTCTCGCTCCGGCACCCTCACTTACGAAGCCGTCTGGCAGTTGACCGAAGCTGGTTACGGACAAAGCACCTGCATCGGCATTGGTGGCGATCCTATCCATGGCATGACTCACCTTGATGCAGCTAAACTGCTCACCGAAGACCCCGATACCCGCGCCTTCATCCTGATCGGCGAAATCGGCGGCAGCGAAGAAGAAGAAGCCGCCGCTTGGATCAAAGAAAACTGCGACAAACCCGTCGCCGCTTTCATCGCAGGTTCCACCGCGCCTCCAGGACGCCGCATGGGTCACGCTGGAGCTATCATTTCCGGAGGCAAAGGCACCGCCAAAGCCAAACAAGAAGCTTTGCTCGATGCAGGTATCACCCTCGCAGCTACACCATCTGAAATGGGTGCAGCTCTGATCAAAGCCCTAGGTTAATCTCCTAGGCAGCAAACCTCTAACTTCAGCACGCACAACAAAATGTCAGACACAGTAGAATACGCCAAGGGACTCGAAGGAGTCATCGCCAATCAATCCAAGCTCAGCGATGTTCAAGGACAAGCTGGCATACTGCGTTATCTAGGTTACAACATCGACGACCTCGTCGAGCACACCACCTTCGAAGAAGTGGTGCACCTACTGCATCGCGGTAAACTGCCCAATCAAGCAGAACTCGCTGATCTGACCAATACCTTGCGCTCGTTGCGCTCCCTGCCACAAGGTGTGATCGACTTTATCAAAAGCGCACCCAAAGACGCTGGCCCGATGGATGTGGTTCGCACCGGCGTCAGCATGCTCGGTCTTTACGATACCCGAGGCAACAACCAAGATCGTCCACTCAACGAAGAGCGTTCACTAGCGATCATCGCCAAGATCCCGTTAATCGTAGCCTACTTTCACCGTGCCAGACAAGGCCTCGACTTTCCTGAAGTGCGTATGGATCTCTCCGAAGCTGGACACTTCCTCTACCTCATCACCGGCGAAGAACCCGGCGTCGAAGCCACCAAGACACTCGACGTCGCTTACATCATTCACGCCGATCACGGCATGAACGCCTCGACCTTTTCAGCTCGTGTCACCATCGCCACGCTCAGCGACATCTACTCAGCCATCACCTCCGCCATCGGCACCCTCAAAGGACCGCTGCACGGTGGAGCCAATGAAGGCGTCATCACCATGCTCAAAGAAATCGGCGACGCAGATAAAGTCGACGCTTGGGTGCAGGACAAATTGGACAACAAAGAGAAGATCATGGGCATCGGTCACCGCATCTACAAAGTGCTCGACCCACGCGCCCCGCATCTGCGTAGAATGGCAGCCAAACTCACCGAAGAACTCGGCGAGAGCAAATGGCTGGTCATGTCCGAGCGCATCGCAGAGATCATGCGTGACAAAAAAGGCCTCGAAGCCAACGTCGATTTCTATTCTGCTACCGTTTATTATTCGCTAGGCATCCCAACTGACCTGTTCACCCCCATCTTCGCGATTTCCCGCGCCGCTGGCTGGACAGCCCAGGTCTTAGAGCAGCTCGACGACAGCCGCCTCTACCGCCCCCTGACCCTCTACACCGGCCCAACCGAGGATCAACCGATCCCCGCGATGAGCGAACGCTAAGCTGGAGGCAAAATTGTAGCGCAGCCGCTTTGGACGCTGCGCTCAACTCTTCGAGTTGCCTGTATCACTACGTTCGGCTGGCTGCCAATAGCTACGGTTTTTTCCACCATGAAGTGACTGAAGGTCATGAAGGTGGGGAAAGAGATGGGGATTTATCATGATTCCCTCAAGTAGCACAATTCTTCTTCGTGCCCTTCAAGTTCTTCATGGTGAATCCCCTTTTCTGTATGCATTGCGCCTCACATCTCCCCCATTCAATCAACAATGTGCGACAGGTTTCCAACCTGTTCTTCCTTCATAAATAAGAACAGCTTACAAAGCTGTTTCACATTCTCCCCCTTCATCAATCAAAAATCACCAATCGACAGTCGCCAATCCACCCCTCCCATCCTGTGCATCCCGTGCATCCAAGTAAATTCTTCTCCCCCTCTCTCTACCCGTTGCAAGCCAAAAACCAAAATCTTGCTAAATTGAGGCAATTCGACTAAATTCATAACATGTCAACAAAAGAGAAAGCGATTGAAACGATCCGTGAGCTTCCTGATGATGTCGATTGGTCTGATATTGAGAATAAAATCCATTTTATGTCCGCTATTGAGCAAGGGCGACAGGACATTCGTGAAGGGAAGGTTACCCCCCATAAAGAAGTCACTGGAGCACTTGCAGAATGGATTACTCAATAGATTGGTCGGAATCCGCCTTAGACGATCTCAAGGATCTCGTTTGTTATATTGCAGCTGATAATCCCGTTGCAGCTGAGCATTTTGGGGAAGCTATCATCAAGCGAGTAGAAGCACTTTCCTCTTTCCCTCGAGCTGGGAGGATCGTGCCAGAGTTTAGTGATGATCTACTGCGAGAGGTCATCTGGACACCCTACCGAATAGTTTACGAAGTGAACGATACTTGCTACCTTATCTCAGTCATACGGATTTGGCATGGAGCTAGAGGTGAACTAGAAATCTAAGTCCCAACAAAAAACACCACAAAGAAACCCACAACTTGCACACGAAAGCGCGCTACTAGTAGAAGTCGCCGTGCTCTGATCTTTTTTACTTTTTCAGTATTCATACCTTCCTGAACTTAATGACCATGTTGCAGGCGGCTGAGAAAAGCATTCAACTCATGCTGCAAGGATCCGCCTCGGCCCAATACTAGCACCGCCATGCCAAGGTCTGGCGGCAGTGCTAGCTTGAACTACCGCCTGCTAGCTCTTATCTTTATCGAGTAGAGCTTTAAGCTTGTAATCGATAGCATCCATCCTGTTTTGCAGATCGTGTTGGATAGTAGGATCTATGACAAAAGTCCTCCCCGCCAACCCTCCGTTGAGAACAGTGATGTATGAAATATGGTTGGCCAATCTTGGACTTAGCGCAAAATCTCGTCCAGTTTTGCTTGTGTCAATTACTCGTCAATCAATCCCCACTGTGGGCTGCTAGAAATTTGCTTTCTCACCTTACCGACTTATCTTTCCTCTCGATTCAGGAATCAGCGAATTAGAATCATGATGGACAATACAACAGTGAAAACTTTAGCTGATAGCATGAGAGCAATCAGTGAACCTGATGATTTTAGTTATGCACTACGCAACTTCTTAGATCGCTTCTATAGGAATCCATCCGAAAGGCTAATCGAATCTGAACCAGATTTCATGCAGAATCGGCTTGATGACATGGGTCTTGCTGATGCCTATGTCGCTTCTGTCGCAGCCTGGCTTAGCCAAAAATACGAATTACCTAGCCCTGCGTGGGTTGATCAAAAATCCAGAATACTCAAAACCCCTTGGTTTGCTGCCAAATCACCCAATCTCAAAGCCCTCCTCCTGCAAGAAAGTCCTGCAGCTTTCCGAGTTCGCAACCTTTTTGTCAGTGCTAATGCTCTCTCAAGGGCGTAACAGGATGACGCATCCTTCCCCAAAGCCCCTTTTCTGAATCTAATAGGTCAGAGGGATCAGCATTTCAGCTTCGTGATAAGACCTGACCTGCACGCCCACCCAAGATGGGGTCAGGAGAGAATGGCACTTCAATGAAGGTAGGGAAAGATGTGGGGATTTATCATGATCCCCTCAAATAGTATAATTCTACTTCATGCCCTTCATGTCCTTCATGGTGAATCCCCTCTTCTGTATGTATTGCGCCCCACATCCCCATTATCCACCCCCCTCTTCCCCTTCATCAATCAAAATTGCTTTCGGTCAATATCCTCCAGCTATCTCCACTTCATTTCGGTTCATCACTCGCTAATCATCACTCATCAATCCTTCCTCCCATCCTGTGCATCCCGTGCATCCATGTAAATTCTTCTCCCCATCTCTCTCCCCGTTGCAAGCCAAAACCAAAATCTTGCTAAATTGAGGCATTTCAACTAAATTCATACCATGTCAACAAAAGAGAAAGCGATTGAAACGATCCGTAAGCTTCCTGATGATGTCGATTGGCCTGATATTGAGAATAAAATCCATTTTATGTCCGCTATTGAGCGAGGGCGACAGGACATTCGTGAAGGGAAGATTACCCCCATAAAGAAGTCACTGGAGCACTTGCAGGATGGATTACTCAATAGATTGGTTACCCTTGAGATCGTCGAAGACACTGAGAGCCCTCGGGGCTAGAGCCTGCCCCCTTATACTTGACCTTTTTCTTTCAAAGGCAACATTTCTTACTTGGGGCGTCTCCCCTTAAAACCATCAACTCACAGCCATCGATGCTAAGCACGGCAGCAGCGCCTTTGTCACTCCCCATTGCTCGATTCGATAGAGTTCAGGTTACGAAAGGTGAAAACTCTGAAACTTTGGCAGTTGACAAATATATATAAAGAAGATGAACGTAGTCAATGAATACGACCCTCTTTCCTGTGCGCACTCTAATAATAGGCTTATCTTTTTTTCTGGCACACACTTTATTATCAGCTGAAACAGCGGCTAAGAACGGCGCACTGAAAAAATACGTTAACAAACCAGACAACAGCTATAGTTACAAACTGGTAAAGCAGGCTCGCATTGGGGATTGCAAAGTTCTTATTTACACCATGACTTCGCAAACTTGGCAAGGAATTAAGTGGGAACATTGGTTATCTATTTTGATTCCAGACAACGTGCATCCTGGCGACAAAGGGGTGTTGCTCATAGCAGGAGGGGCTGATAAGAAAAACAATCCTCCTAGTGCAGAGTCTACTGAGGCTCGACTATTTTCGTTGTTAGCTTCTCAAAGTGGTGCGGTTATAGCAATTTTGCAGAATGTGCCGAATCAGCCGCTTTTTGCTAATTTTTATGAAGACGACATCATTGCCCACTCTTATGTGAAATTTTTAGATGGAGGAGACGATGATTGGCCCTTGCTGTTGCCTATGGTGAAAAGTGCAGTGCGCGCTATGGATACTATCGAAGAAATTAGCGAGAAAAATCACCAACATAAAATTGGCAAATTTATTGTAACGGGTGCTTCTAAACGCGGTTGGACCACTTGGCTCACTGCAGCTACAGATGATCGTGTTTGTGCGATTGCCCCGATGGTAATCGATATGTTGAATACCGAAGCTCAGATGAAACAACAGCTAGAGACTTACGGGAAATTCAGCGATAAAATAGAGCCCTATACTAAACGTAATATCCAAAGCCGCATGAAGACACCACGAGGGAAAGAGCTGATGTCCATTGTTGATCCTTATAGTTATCGTGATCAGTTAACATTACCAAAACTCATTTTACTTGGCAGCAATGATCCTTTTTGGACGGTCGATGCTGCTAATCATTATTTTGACGACCTCAAAGGCACTAAGCATCTAGTGTATGCCCCTAATACCGGACACAGCCTGATGGGTGCTTTGCCGATAGCACCCACTTTGTTAAATTTCATCAAAGCTACACTGGACGATAAAACACTTCCCACGTTAAATTGGAACTGGGCCTCCAACGGGAAATTGACTGTTGACTGGAAAATAGAGGGCGCCAAAGCACAACTTTGGCATGCGCATAGTGATACAAGGGATTTTCGTGAATCTCGTTGGACTGCCACGCCACTAGTGGTAGAGGACGCGCATTGCGAAGCTGAAGTTATAGCTTCTGGGAAAGGTTGGGACGCATGGTTTGTTCAGGTTGATTTTCCTGATAAAGGATCCATGTGGGATGCCTATAGCTTGAGCACTCAGATTAAAGTATTGCCTAAACACTTCCCTTTCCCTCTGAAAACTAACGAAAAAATCAGGTAATACTATTGAACTTGTTTGTGCGTTAGAGCGAATGTAGTCAGAAGGGCTAGTAATTTGAGCAGAGGGTGCCAAGCCCTTTCTTCTGATGCCCGTGTTCCGCCGAGCCAACCCTGAACTGAGCCAGACTACTACGAATGAGTAGGCGGCTTCGAGCAGCTCGATAATAAAATGGGCAATTTATTAGGGAGCGGGAGTATCTAGATAGAGGCACTAACTTTTCAAGCAACTGTTTGCGAATATTCTTGCCGGTTAGTCAAAAGTTAAGTGAGCGTAATAAGAGCAGATGAAATACAAACAAGTAGGCAAGGTGATGGTATTAGGAGTTCTTGGGCTGATGGTAGCTATAGATATTACCGCCACAGAGGAAACTCAGATTAAAGTGGAAGCAATGCGCCCATTTAGCAAAATGCAAAGTATCGGGTTGGATGAGGTGGTATGGACTTCAGGTTTTTGGTCTGATAAGTTTACTTTAATCAATGAAGTTACCATCCCAAAAATGTGGGATTTTTTTAACGGTAGTGACAGCAGTGAGCTAGGAGGGCATTGGACAAATTTTTTAGTTGCCGCAGGTATGCAGGAAGGCGAATGGAAAGGAACCTCTTGGGATGACGGTGATTTATACAAATGGTTGGAGGCGGTAGCTTTAGTCTATGCGCAGACTAAAGACCCAGCATTAGATGAAAGGATGGATGAAGTCATCGCTGTTATTGGAAAAGCGCAACAAGCGGATGGTTATCTATCTACTGAGGTGATTATCAACAAGCTAGATCGCTTTGAACATATCCATCGCCATGAGCTATATAATATGGGGCATCTCATGACAGCTGCCTGCCAGCATTATCGCGCTACGGGCAAAGACTCGCTCCTGAAGCTAGCGGTTAAGACTGGGGATTTTCTTTACAAAATGTTCAAACAGGATAAACCAGAGCATTGGCCTTTCGGGTTCAATCCTTCAAACATCATGGGCGCGGTTGATTTATACAGAATCACAGGTGATAAAAAATACCTCGACCTAGCTCGTATATTTATTGAAAATCGAGGCAAGACGAAAGTCGGTAAAACGATTTCCTATGAATTGGCCCGTCATCACAAGAGCATGGTAGGAACTGATTTAACTCAGGATCGGGTTCCTTTGCACAAGGAGGCTTACGCTGTTGGTCATGCGGTAACTGGTGCTTACCTATACGCGGGAGCTACCGATTATTGTATGGAAACAGGGGGAGGGAAATGGGAGGGCGCACTGAATAAAATTTGGGAAGATGTGACGATGAAAAAAATGTATGTGATCGGCGGAGTAGGATCGTATACTAATGGGCTGTCTATCAGGCGCGATGCCGTACATGAAGCTTTTGGAGAGGATTACTATTTGCCAAACAGGACCGCCTACAATGAGACTTGTGCCAATATAGGTTTGGTCATGTGGAACTGGAGAATGCTTAATTTTACCGGTGAAGCAAAATTCACTGATGTTATGGAGCGGGTGCTATATAACGCAGGTATTTCTGGTTTGGGAAGTGGTGGTGATTCGTTTTTATATTCAAATGTGCTGCGCCGATTTGATCAGTCCATACCTTTGCTAAACAGCGACAGCTTGGATCGCTGGAAAGGTCGCAAGGGCTATTGTTGTCCTACTCAACTGGTACGAACTATCGCTAAAATTCAAGGTTTCGCTTATAGTAAGTCTAAAGCCGTGTTGTGGGTGCATCTTTATGGCAGCAATTTATTAGACACAAGATTGTTAAATGGAACTCATTTGAAACTCAGTCAGGAAACCCAATACCCTTGGCAAGGGAATATTAGGTTTCGATTCGACGAAGTTGATATGGGCGCAGATTTCACTTTAAGGCTTCGTATTCCGCAGTGGGTGACAGGAGCCACGCTTTTAGTGAATGGAAAGGATAGAGCTGCCGATATAGTCCCTGGCACCTATTTAGATGTTAGGCATGCATGGAAAAAGGGTGATGAGGTGGAACTGAAAATTCCTATGCCAGTTCGTATGATCGAGGCCAACCCCCTAATTGAACAAAATGTTGGGCAAGTAGCAATCATGCGGGGACCACTAGTTTATTGCATTGAATCCAAGGATTTACCAAAGGAGGTCAAAGTGAGCCAGCTAAGTGTTTCGATGAATTCCCAGTGGAGCTCCAAATTTGTAGCGGGGCTACTGGGTGGGGTGACCATATTAGAAGGAGATTTCTCACAACGCCAACCCGGCATGTGGGGAACAAGTGACTCCAGCACACAGCACCTATATAGGGAAATGAGTGCAAAACCACCAAAACCTCTGAAGGTAAAAATGATCCCCTACCATGTGTGGTTAAACCGAGGAGCGTCACAAATGAGTGTTTGGTTGCCAGTGAATTAATTTTGGCTCAGACCGCAATGACACTTAGTTAAGGGGCTTGTTGCTATTCAGCGCTGTTAAAACAAACGTGTAAAAAGGGGGCAGGAGATGATTATTACGATTCAACTCACCCAGCCTTCATCATTCTCATCTGTTCCGATTAGAACACAACTCCCGCACCCATTATTCCCGTTTCAAAAAAGAAACCATGCCCTCCCACCATCAAGTAAGATATTCTTACCTGACGACCACAGTATTATCCCAAAAAGGCCCATTAGTCCTGCCAGCAGCTTTGAGTGAACGCCTAGAGCTTCACCCAGGGGACGGTTTTGAAATTTTCATCGAAGATGCCTTCTTCATGCCCTTCAATTTCTTCATGGTAAACACTCTTTTCTGTATGCATCGCGCCCCACATCTCCCCCATTATCAATTATCCCACTCTTCCTTTGCGTCTCCGCGTCTTGAGCGCAGCGAGCGTGAGCCACTCCTCTCCCCGCTCGGTGTTGAAGTTTAAGTTGAAGTTTTCCAGTCTTCATCGTGGCATGGATTGCTCGGCCCGCCATAGCTTTACGCGAAGGCGGGGCAATCCGTTCATTCCTCCAGCTGCCCCCACGCAATGCCATTGCGTCCCACATCTCCCCCATTATCCATTCATCATTATCCATTATTAATTCCCCTCTTCCCGTTCATCCATGTAAATTCTTCTCCCCATCTTCATCTGTGTTCATCGGCGCAATCTGCGGTTCCCTTCTTTCTCCGAAAATTTCCCTGTAGGGTGACTGCTCAAGCAAAAAGAGAACCAGCCTTTTGAACTCGGCGAATGGCGACCAAGGAAGAGAAAGAAAGTGCGGAAAAAGGCTACCACAAAACGTTGAAATCGATTACTTTACCAATCATGGACTACCGAGACCGAATCACAATTGAACCTGGCAAGCGAAGCGGACAGCCGTGCATCCGCGGGATGCGTATTACTGTGGGTGACGTGCTGGAGTATTTGGCTGGGGGGATGAGTCGAGAAGAAATATTGGAAGATTTTCCTTATCTTGAGATGGAAGACATCAACGCTTGCCTGGCCTTTGCGGCACATCGTGAACGCCACCTTAATTTGGTTGCCTCGTGAAGCTCTTGCTTGATCATAATCTATCCCCAAAACTGATTCGCCTGTTGGGCGAAGAGTTTACCGACGTTGTGCATGTGATGGCTCTTGGGATGGATGCGGATAGCGACATCGATATTTGGGATTACGCTCAAGAAAACGACTACACCATCGTAAGCAAAGACAAGGATTTTTATCAGCGCAGTGCCTTTTGGGCCAACCTCCAAAAGTGATCCATGTAGCTTTGAGTAATTGCTCGGTGGCTGATGTTGCTGCCGTTTTTCTCAACAACTTGGGACAAGCGAAAGACTTCCTTAAACACAAAAATAAAGCTTATCTCGTTCTCCCTCAGTTGTCGCCCTCCTAACCCGTGGTTCCACTCCTACCAGCAGCTTTGAGTGAACGCCTAGAGCTTCACCTGGGGGACGATTTTGAAATTTTCATCGAGGATGCCTTCTCCTTCATGTCCTTCAATTTCTTCATGGTAAACACTCTTTTCTGTATGCATCGCGCCCCACATCTCCCCCACTATCAATTATCCCACTCTTCCTTTGCGTCTCCGCGTCTTGAGCGCAGCGAGCGTGAGCCACTCCTCTCCCCGCTCGGTGTTGAAGTTGATATTAAAGTTTGAATCTTTCTATCTTCGATGTGAGGTAAGTTGCTCAGAATCCGCCTTGGAGTCGCAACTCCCTAAAAATACTTACTGGTTGGCTTTCCTATTTGTGGTAGAATGAAAGCATGAGTGATTTGACGCAACTTCGAGAACTTCCGGTAGCGGAACGCATTCAACTTGTTGAGGATTTATGGGATACGATTATTGAAGAACCCGAAAGCGTTCGTCTAACCCCTGGTCAGACCGCAGAATTGGATCGTAGATTGGATCGATTGGCAAAATCGCCAGATGAGGGAATTGAATGGGAGACCCTGCGGTCACGAATACAGAATTCCCTTTGAAATGAAGCTGATCATCCGCCCAGAAGCTGAAGATGAGCTACTGGAAGCCATCGATTGGTACGAAGCTTGCAACCCCGGCTTGGGGAAGATTTGCTCAGTTGCGTGGATACCTGTCTCCAGCGTATTCTCCTTCACCCTGAATGCTATCCAGTAGTTCATCGAGAAACTCGAATGGGAATCGTCCGTCGCTTTCCTTATTTATTACTATACCAAGTTACGGAAGAAACTATTTTTGTGGTTGCTGTTTTCCATGCCAAACGGGATCCTGAAATCTGGAAGGCTAGATGAAAAAAATCGCGCATAACGCTTTATACTGGATCGACTGAGGAAAGCGTTGTCGCAACTACCTGTGAACCGAATCCCACGTCCGCGGGAGTAGATAGGCGAAGCCAATATTTACGTTTTTTTCCACCATGAAGTGACTGAAGGTCATGAAGGTAGGGAAAGATGTGGGGATTTATCATGATCACCTCAAATAGTATAATTCTACTTCATGCCCTTCATGTCCTTCATGGTAAACACTCTTTTCTGTATTGCGTTCCCCATATCAGAAACGAATAAGCTTTAGCCACACGAGCGCCAACATAGAGAACCCTTTTTACCTGGCGAATCAGGTCGAATACAACCATACTCCCTCTTATTCCCTAATTCGTTGTCAGCGCAGCGGCTATCGTTGTCGTTTGACACTCCAGTTGCAAGCAGTCGAATTCGACGTTCTATAAGGGTTGGAACGTGTGGAAAGTGCGAACTTACTGGGGCTGAACCCCATGCCCCGAAGGGTGTATTTGATGCGTTTCTTGTTATCGGATGCGTTTTTCATTTTATCAATTTTGTTTATGGTGATGTCATCGCAGGTCGAAACGACACGGTGACAACAACCAGTTGCAAGCAGTCCCAATTCGCCGTTTTTATGCAGAGATTGGGGGGGGGGATGCTAGTGATGTTGAACTGCGCACAGGATTCAGCCCAATTGGCATGAATTGCTAATCCGCTTACCAGCCAAAGCTCACGCAATACTATTGCGCCCCACATCTCCCCCCCCCATTTACCATTATCTCCAAGACTCCGCGTGAGCCCCCTCTTTCGCTCCACCCCCATCCCATCCGAAGCTTAGGTTGAAGTTTAGGTTTCTTGGATCTATTCCACTTCCGTGTCTTCCGTGCTTTTCCGTGGTTAAAAATCCTCACATCCTCACATCCTCACATCACCTGCGCCTGCACGATCGCCAGCACCTCGTCATAGGGCAGCCGTTTCAGCAATCCCCAATCAGGCTTAAAATACAAACGCCAGCGCCGCATCGCTGGACTATTGATCCCACACAAAAACCTTGCCAAACGCTGTGGAGAAGCAAGCACCGCATGCCTAGTCGCCACTAAAGCCTGCACCCTTTCGATCTCCTCCAGACTCACTTCCTCAACCACCGAGCCTGGCAACTTACGCGCACGTTTCTCCCCAAGACAACTGGAACACTCACCACAAGTTCCCTCCAGCTTTTCGCCAAAATGTTTCAACAAAGCCGACGTGATACACGCCCGCGTAACCGCCAATTGAAACACATCGCCGATCCGTTTCAAATCACGCTCACTGTGCAAATCAAAGGCCTCATACATCTCCCTAGCTAATTCCCCCATCGAATCAGGAACGCGCATCACACGATACAGCAGCAAGCGATGAGTCCGAGTCAAGCCAAGATCCCCTCCCACTTCCAATTCTTCCAATAAATCATTCAAAGCCTCGATCTTCATCTCAACCTCACACGACAAGTCGATCAGGTCCAAATTCCCCTTTTGCTCTAACAGCACTTTGATCGCCTTTTTTTTCTTGCCAACATAAGAGGACAACAACTCATCTCGCCCTGTCAGAAAACGAAGCCTAGCACGCTTCCAGGCATGCCCTTTCAATTGTAAAAAATGCGCCAACTCCAGCCGCGCCAACAAAATATCCACCACCGCCTCTGGTAAATCGTATAAAGTTTGCAAGTCATAACGTGAAATCACCGCCATTCTCCCCTGAGAAAAAATCCCCCTCAATACATTCTCAATCACTCTCACTGACGGACGATTGGCTTGCACAAAATTCTCCAACACCAGACGATCATCCGCACACGCCAGTAGCTCACAATAAGCCGTCTTGCCATCACGCCCCGCGCGTCCACTTTCTTGCATCCAGCCCTCCGGCGACTTGGGCGCATGATAATGCACCACACAACGGATATCAGCCATGTCCACGCCCATGCCAAAAGCGATCGTCGCGCAGATCACCTGGAAGTCATGATTCATGAACCCGTCCTGCACCTCCGCACGCCCCTGAGCATTCATACCTGCATGATAAGACCGAGCCTCAATACCCTGCGCACATAGAAACGCAGCCAGCCCCTCGACATCTTCCCGCCGTGTCGCATACACCACACAAGGCAAGCGTTTCTCATCTTGCAACAACTCAAGCAAACGCAAGCGGCGCGCATCTCCATCCGCCACCGGGTGAATGTGATAATGTAAATTTGCTCGATGAAAAGGCGTGCGCACCTCGTTTTTTTTCTGCATCCCAAAAACCTTGCGCACCTCCGATGCTACTTGAGTCGTAGCCGTAGCCGTCAAAGCCAGCACCGCGCCTGGCTTCAGTTTTCTGATCAATTTAGGTAGACGCAGATAGGCTGGGCGAAAACTATGCCCCCACTCCGATACACAATGCGCCTCATCCACAGCCACCAGCGCGACCTCTACACTACACAATAGTTTCAACAACTCCTCATCCGCCAAACCTTCGGGCGACACATACAGCAAAGCCAAGTCCCCCTGCTGCACCGCTTGCAAAACCTCCTCCCGCTGCTCTGGCGAACAAGACGAATCCAAGCGCCCCGCAGCCAATCCTTTCTGCAACAGCGCATCCACCTGATCCCGCATCAAAGCGATCAGCGGAGACACCACCACCGTCAAGGCTCCATCCTCCCGCACCACCGCCGGATATTGATAACACAAAGACTTACCACCCCCCGTAGGAAAAACAGCCAGCGTATTCACCCCCACCATCAACTGCTCGATCACCTGCCGCTGCCCCGAACGAAACTCATCGAAGCCGAAATGTTTTTGCAATTTTTCAGTAGCGACGGAATGACTCATTTAGCATTATTCGTTCCGTCAATTACACAGAACCGTTGCCTTAGTTATTTATGCATTGCAATCATGCCAACAAGATCGTCGGCAAATGATTCTTTTTCGTGTTCGCGGATAATTTCTACTCCACCTGGTATCGCATTGAGAAGGTTCAGCGCTTTTTCTGTTGCACGCTTGCGGGATTCCCCTTCTACATCACCAACCAAAAAATGAAATTTGTGTGGTGCCGCGGTGGCCAAGGCGTTTCCTCGTCCATTCCAACGGATGGCTTTTTCTGCAATTTTTGATGTATCGTCGTAGTCGAATGCTAATGGCTCATAAATGTTGTAAAGACCGTTTTTATAAGTGTGCGAAAATGTCCACCCGTAGTCATCCGTCTTAAGTTGAGTTTCCTTGAAGTAGCTTGCAATTTTTTTCTCCCTGAGCACTTTATTAAAGGCACTCCAGACCTCTTCATCACTGCGTCGATGGGACGTTATATTTTTTTCGTAATGGGTGACAAGCCTAGCGGAAAGGTGCGTCAACTCCTCTTCAGGGTCAGCGGTAAGACCTTTTTTAATCTCTGACCACTGGTATGCACTGTTATCGGGCGGGAGAATCCCATAAGCCAGACTTTCCAGACTTCTTTCCATACTACTAAGCTCATCGGCAGTTTCTTCAGCGAGTTTGTCGAAATGCCGCTGAAGGTAGCCTATCAGTTGTTTGTGATTGTTTCGCTGGAGCGAGCCAAAGAGTTGTTTGATGCGTGTGAATCGGGGACAAAAATAAGCTCCCAGATAGCCGTCCTCACTACGGAGAACCACGCCGACGTTGATAAACTCACCCGTCATGGCGTCATGCAGGTAGCGGAGTGTGAGGAATTCGTAGGTTTTCATAGTTGGAGTCACAATGAGCTTACCGCGCTTAGTCTGAAACCAAATAGATTACTAGGAGGAACATTACTACCCGTTTTAATAGCGTTTAGAAAAAGTGTCGTTATACGTGATTTCTCTTCTTCTCTTTTTTTAATCGAGATGATGCAAAATTGAAAGCGTAGTTGGAACATGAAAATGAAAGGATTAGGTTCTGCTGAACTAATGCGGATGTCATGCAAGTTGGGCGAACTATTTCCTGCTGCCCAACTGCCAATTTCCTCAAGATGTGAATGACAGCAGGGGTGGAAGAGCATTCCATCAAGCACTGTAGTTACGTCCTTCTCTAGTTGCTGATTTCCCATTGCGTTAGGATATCGTTCACTGGGAGCCAGAACAGGTTTCACCTCATACTGCGGATCGCAATGAATGGTCCAAAGCGTAGATTTAGATGTTTTGATGGCTAGCGAGTATTTTGTTAAGCTCTCAATGCGGTAATCCCATTCAACTCCTAGCAGAGGAATGTCAAAACTCATACACTTCGATAGGTGTAAAGAAATAGGATCGCATTCCCATAATTGATGCAGGGATTTGCCGCAAATTGACAACCACGATTTTTGCTCTGTTGTCGAGGCAGGTTTAAATGCAAGACGTTCGATCTGATTCCAAACGATAGCTAAGCGTTCTTGATCGTTCATGATTTATTTAGCTAAAAGATTTAAAATCGCGGTAAGACTTCTGATCTCCTCAGATTTCCCACTCTCTGTCATACTTTCTAAAAATTCAATATCACTTTGAATTTCTTCAGGTTGCACGCCTCTCCAAAGGTCTTCATCCAAATTATAAATTCTAAAAAACTGACGTAGCTGTGGCCAATGCGGGAGGTAACGCCTCAAGCTCTCGGCTTCAATCCACCAAAGCATCTGAAGGTCACTGAACATGTCTCGACGACGATCCAAATCCCTTAACTGTTCAGGTGTCCATTCGCCATCGAGTTCTATAGAGTAGAGGGCATGCGGATCAAGTTCACACATCTTCACCAAAAGATTTTGAATCGGATCTTGGTCGTTACCGCCAGTCAATATAATGTCTTGATAGGTTATTTGAATGTAAGTGCTCGCTTTGGCTTTGAGGTAATTTTTTACCGGCTGAATATCCAAAGCGTTTTGAAACGTGATAATGATTCGATCCTGCCTCTCATAACAAAAAAGACCGGAAGCAATCTCATGAAGAAGCTTTTGAATATGTAGAGTACCAGTGTCGGCAGTCTCTTCCACTTCTTGCCAAAACACATCCCATTTAGGAGTTCCATCTTCTGAAGTTGGCGCATTGAGGTTTAAGTCGCTCAGCCCAGCGTCTTCAGCCCACGTTCTTATCGCTTGCTCTTCTCTGGTTGGTTGACTGTGAACAGATGTGATGATTCCCTCCGGAAGAAGTGGGTTGATAGATGTCGGCCAGTGCGTGGGGGCATCCTCTGAAGGAAGGCTTTCAAGCAATAACCAGTTATGATAAATGGCATCAATTGCACCATCTCGTGTGTCCAGGTTGTGGAATAAACTGGTTTCAATGTATTTATCTCGTTTAACTGCGGTAAAAACATCAATGGGGAGATTCTGAAATGAAACTTCTAATAGATTAGAAGCCACTTGCAAAGTTGCTTTTTTCAAAGCTCTTTGCTGTTCAAAATCAGGTTGTGATTTTTGGAAATGATAAGCTCCCAGAATACGAATAGCTTGACGAACATTTCCTCCTGAATGTTTTATGATTTCAGGGAAAACTTCATCATAGACACTCGAGTAGGATCCTAGGCGTTTCTTAAGAACTTGAGAAAGATATACGTCTTTAATTTTCCCTAGAAAAAGTTTTTCTATATCAGGCGAAAAATCATCCAAATGAAAAAGGTGCGATGCATTGCATTCAAAAAGTGTTTTTCGAGTCGATAAAAATTCTAGACTCGATTTCAAGAGGAAGTAATCAGGCGAGCTTGGGTGAAATTTATCAACTCCTTCAGCAATGATTATGGGTTCCTCCCCTGTTTTTTCAAAAATTCGATTGAGGAGATCATCACAAACAACAAAAACGTGGGAAGCGGATTCTCCCAGAATTTCAGAAACCTTGTTGAGTTTCCTAGCCTCGTCGATACTACGAGGGCGAGTTGTTAAGCGCTGAGATAAATCGTCCCAGCTTGATACATTCAAAGAGGGAAAATCCGCCAACCGAATACCCGAGCCATCAAGAGATGCATCACACTGCAAGCATTGCTTGAGAATCCCACCTAAAATAACCAAAAGGAATCCACCCTCGCTTATTGCAACAGGAGCAGTGTCAAAGAGCAGGGTAATCGAAGACGAAGAGTAGCGTCGAGCCACCTCCTTGAGTAGAGTTGTTTTGCCTGACCCGATTTGCCCAGTAAACAACAGAGAAGTTCTTGTGTTATTTCCAAACCAAATGTGCAGTGACTCACTCACGGCTGTATTGCAGGGAACGTAAAGCAGGTCAAACTCCTCGTCACTGGCGAGAGCTGTTCCATCATCTAGATTAATTCCGTATCGGCGTCGTTTCATCCCTTTAATCTGCGTTGCCTTCTCATGTTCTCCGCTGCGAGTTCCCAATTGGGCGTGACTTCTTTTTTATTCCATTCACTCCAGAAATCAATAGTAGCACTCAGTGGTTTTTCGGTAGGTTTATTGATCTTTATCCGGCTGGGCAATAGAACTGAATCGCCCACCACCAATGCTTCGCCAACGTCAAGCAGGGGTAATGTTTCTAAAAAGCTTGTCATGCTTTCAGGCATCATCCCTTTGACTGTGGCAATGTCACTACTATTGGCTAGCCGCAATGCCATGATATTGTTGCATTGGCTAAGTATCGTCGAGCTTACATCAGATGGGCGTTGGCTAATAACCAAAAGCGAAACACCGTATTTACGTCCCTCTTTAGCTATTTTTTCAAAAGACTCAAGCGCGCGTTTTTGGTTGGGGTTTCCTTTTTCACGCGGAAGGTAGATATGTGCTTCGTCACACGCAAGGGCAACCGGGTGACGCAGTTCGTCAGGCATCCAGAATTGCAGATTATAAATCAAGCGTCCGACAATACCGAGAACAACAGGAAGGACGTCGGCAGGAACTTCTGAAAAATCAATGACCTTGATTCCTTTATGCGGGTCTTTGAATGAAAGTAGTTGTTCTGAAAGTTTGTGAAAGGCATCGTAAGAGTGCTTCTCTGGTGGTGCTTGAAAAAGAAAACCGTAACGGCGATCAGTAAGTTTGGTCGTCATCCGCGCCAATAAACGACTGAACTGACCATTAAAATCGCCTTTTTTTAAACCTCTTGCTCCCTGAACCATTTCCGAGTTTTTATCTTCAATGCTTGCAATCACGTTGTCCAAATCAAAGGGAACAGGGCTATCAACGGTAAACGATTCCAGTATTTCGGTTTTACCCTCAGCCTCTAGAAGTTTTCTCTTTTCTTCAACAACAGTCCTTTGAAAAATTAGAGTCTGATTGTGCGCGGTAAACTCAGAATTATCAACAAACATAGAAATTAGCTCTTCCGAATTCATGAGCCAATAAGGTAGATGAAGAAGGTTAGAGTTATTGCTGCCTAA
Organism: Verrucomicrobiales bacterium; assembly: GCA_021648365.1. Taxonomy (GTDB): domain Bacteria; phylum Verrucomicrobiota; class Verrucomicrobiia; order Verrucomicrobiales; family DEV007; genus JAADHD01. Next base: position 8,024 of record JAKISY010000062.1, on the reverse strand, counting down.
ATCATCTGGCCCAGGAACGCGCAACTGGTCAGCGTAGCTGAGTTCTCGATATTCGCCATGAAGATCAAAAACGATTAGATTCGTAGATGGTAATTTGGAAGCACGTTCCAAGATTGAGGCGACTGTCCAGGATTTCCCTGAGCCTGTGCTTCCTAAAATGGCGGCGTGCCGTTGGAAAAATTTATCTCCATCAAGGTAAGCTGGAGCATCAAGATCCATGGTGTATTTTCCGATTTCAAGAGCGCGATCAGTGTCGCTATGTTTTACCAGAAGGGACATGAAGCTCTTGAGCGTGTTTTGCCGAAGAATGTAGCAGTCCTGACCGATGTCGGGCATATCGGTCAAGGATCGTGTGAATTGATGTGTCGATTGATCTGTATCCCAACGAACCATTCCTACCAAACTTATAGTGACAGCATTTCCAACAGCGGTTGTATGAAGCAGGGTTTCCGTTTCATCGCTATCTTCCCCACTCGCATTGTCATCATTTGTAATTTGACGCACAATGCGGTCAACGAGTCCAATCATCCATTCATCGGCTAAAGAGCTGCTTTTGAGTGCTACCAATTTACCAACCCCAGCGAGCTTGAGATTGGCATCCTCTGAATTGATCACGACTCGGCGAGTATCCACCTGCAGCACAGTCCCCAGATAGGAGGTGTCATTTGCCGCTTCTTCTCCAAGTTTAAAATTAAAGAGATTGTTCATATTAGTTCCCGAGTATTTGTTTTGTAAAGGTCTCGCTATTCCACAAATCGACACCGTCAACCTCGCATGGAGCAGTGAGATTACGATTGTTAATGCGCGTTCCTGAGTCATCTCCTTCCTTCCCCGTGATAACCCAAGTATTCGCACTGCTTTCAATCAACGCATCAAGCTTGGCAGAAGGGTCGCGAGTCAAAACAATCAAGGGGCAATCTTTTTCCCGCACTTGCTGGAGGATTGCACCATGAATGTGAGGATCATTAAAACCATAGCCAACGATCATAAAGGCCGTTGAGCGCATGATAGCTGGTTTCATTTCACTAAATAGCTCATCATGAAAAGTGAGCGTATCTTGTGTTTTACTGTCCCCTGGCGGGGCGATGATTGGGAAGTAGCCTTCAGGGTATTTGCTCGCCCAAAGGGTGTTTTCTATGAACGCATTATTGGAGTCCCTAAACAAATTAATAGAACCGTGCACCTTCATCAGTTCGACTCGGGGACATCCTTGGGAAAGTATTTTTGGCGTCCTCCCTTGATTTACCTTGCTGACGGTCGAGCAATACTCGCGTGATTTCTTCCAATTCAATTTCTTGGTAATCCCCCCATGATAACCCGTCAGATAAGGAATCCCCTCAACAGAACAAGCGTATTCAATCAACATGTCATAGTTTGGCGTGATGACGGGTAAAATCGGAGAGGTCGCATTAAGGGATTGGTAAAAGCTTTTGATTAAAGAGCCCGAAGTCCAACATTTTTCACCAGTAAGTAAGTCGTCGCGTAAATCTATATCTTTCTTTGAAACAAACTTAAATGTCTCTTCAGCTATTTTATTCTGTAAAGTTGAAGGCAGATTAACGTCAGTCAGTGCTTTTTCCAGATTCTCACCTGCTTTCAGCTTATCTCTGATGGTTCCCCAGCTTTCAGAGCTATCTGAAATAGATGCTACGAGATGTTCAGCAAGTGCCCCCATGCCTAATGTAACATCCATCGCCATAGAAGTTCCAGAACCTATGAGCATCAGCCAGTTGTTTGCTTGACTGACTATGGCATGGAGGTCTTTTTTGATGATTCCTAGCTGTTCCGAGTTATCCATATATGAGTTTCAGAGCTTTTGATTATTCGCTTCTTGCCTACGGAAAGAAGCCCTTTAACTAAATTAACAACTTTACAATTACCTATGATTTAATCAATATCCAGCTTCGGCAATGCCGCGACGATCTTCATGGTTTCTAGGCTTACGGTGGTGACTCTTTGGAAGAGTTCTAGGGGGTAGGCGGCGTTGTTCATGGTTTCGGTGGCCCAGAGGTTGGCGTCGTTTTTGATGCCGCTCTTTTTGTCGGTGGTGACGGCTTGGCGCTCCATTACCCATTCCAGGGCGGGTTTGCCGTTGACGATGTAATCGTAGGCGGCGAGCGGGATGTTGCGGATGGTGATTTTTCCGTTGTAAAATACGGTGGTCTTGTCGTTGATGCTTTTTCCGGTTTCGGGGTCTTTGCTTTTGGCGAATTTCATTTTGGTGACGTAGTAATCCTTCGGCTTGAGGGAGCTGATAGCGGGGCCGTCTTTGCCGGTGTCGAGGGTGATGCCTGGGTGTTTTTTCACCGTTTCGTAATCGAGATGCCAATGGGCGAGATCGCGTCCGGCTTGGGAATAGGCGATGAAATCGGCGAACTTCTTCACCGCCGGGATGCGCGGCAGTTCTTTGGTGAGGTTGTCTTTGTAGCGCGTCCGGTACTCCGGCGAATGCAGCAGGCCGTAGATGTAATAAAAGAGGTCTTCTTTGTTGAACTCGCTTTCGTGGCCGGGGTAAGCGGATTGGAAATGCGCGAAGCCTTCGTCGCTGATGCCATCGCGGCGGGTGGGTTCGGTGGATTGGGTTTCGGTGTTGAAAAGGTCGTCTTTGTTGCTGGTTGAGGTGGTTTCGTAGAGGTAGAGGGGGAAGCCTTGACCTCCAGAATGCTGAAAATTCAGATCTAAAATAGTATCAACTATAATTGCTGAGGATTCTTTACCGCTATTACCAGACCCGCTAATGTAGATCATGCAATTTGCGAGATCAGGAGAAGGGAAACATTGTGGTGTTTGATACACCCTTTCATTAAGTCTGCGATCAGAATAGAGCCATTCTTTAGTGAAAGGGCGATACAGACAAGTGCGGATTATACCAGTGTCTCTACTGAGTTTTTTTTCAATTTCAAGCTCATGTTTTAACGCTGTAGTCCAACTGATCTGGGTCGAGTCATGATCTAAAAATTGCTCTATATTTGGCCGCGGAGTTATCGTCTGATATCTTTCCAGTTCACCGGAATAGAAGTTAATCATTTTAGCTATTTTCAAACTTAGCTGCTCTTGGGAAAAGGAGTAGCACCATGCGTCGCGCTGCGTTTTAACACCGCTAGAATAATTACTGAAGATGGTAATTGCTTTCTTATCCTTCTTGTCCCCAATTTTAATAAACTCATCAAAGCTCTCATCCCGGTGATTCACCCAATCGTGGTATTTGTCGGGGACAATTTTTTCCCAGATCTTTGCTTTCGAAATGCCGTTTACGCTTCCAAAATCGGTAATGATCTTCAGTTTTTGATCTTGCGTCAAGTAGTCGCCGATGTCGTGCCAGTGGATGTCGGCTTTTCGAACCAATAGGGTTGAGCCATCGACTATACCCTCTTTGGTCGTGGGCTTTTTGACGAGCAAGGTGATAGCGATAGGAGTTCGCGTTCCCTGTCCGAAAACATTGTCTTTCTCCTTTCGGCGTTGTTCGCCAGAAGTGCGGGCATTTCCCCGAAGATGAAAGACGTAAATGGAATCAAATTCTTCGGCGAGGCATTTTCGAAGTCCGTCGGCTGTGTTGGCTTCGAGAAATCCGGCGTTGGTGACGAATCCTATGATGCCACTTTCTCCGATACGGTCACTGGCCCAACGAATGGCGCGGATGTAGGAATCGTAAAGTGCATTTTTGTTGGTCGCGGTGGAATGCTCGGCATAGGTATCACGAATGTTTTGATCCAGTTCGGCGTAGGCGACATTTTGATTATTATCATTCGCGCTGGCTTGCCCGGCTGAATACGGTGGGTTCGCCATAATCACCCGTATATCCAGTTTCTTCTGCCGCTTCCGTCGGTCACTATTATTTTCCAGCAAATCACTGATGAGATCGTCCTTTTCATACATTTGAAAAGTATCGGTCAGGCAGATTCCCTCAAAAGGCTCATAATCTCCGCCAACGATTCCATGATAAACGGCTTCGATGTTGATGGCGGCGATGTAATAAGCGAGCAGGACGATTTCGTTGGCGTGGATTTCGTTTTTGTATTTGTGCGGCAGTTGCTCTTTGCTGATGAGGCCGCTTTGCAGTAGGCGGGTGATGAAGGTGCCGGTTCCGGTGAAGGGATCGATAATGTGAACGCCTTCGCTGCCGAGGGTCTGGTTGAATTCGCTTTGCAGTAGGTCGTTGATGCTGTGGATGATGAAATCTACGACTTCCACGGGGGTGTAAACGATGCCGAGTCGCTCGGTCATTTTCGGGAAAGCGTTGCGGAAAAATTTGTCGTAAAGCTCGACGACGATTTTTTGTTTACCCTCGGCGTTGTCGATCCCGGCGGCGCGCATTTCGACGGAGGCGTAGAATTTATCCAGCGTGTCGGCTTCTTTTTCGAGGCGATGTTCCTGCAAAATATCGAGAACCAACTGCATGGCCTGCGAGACGGGATTGTTGCTGGCGAAGGAGTAATCTTTAAACAGCGCATCGAAGACGGGTTTGGTGATGAGGTGCTGGGCAAGCATCTCGATCACTTCGCCATCAGTGATGGAATCGTTGAGGTCATCGCGCAATTCATCAGCGAAGTTGCTGAAGGCTTCGACTTCCTGTTTATTTTCCGGGTTGCTGACAATCTGGGTGATGCGGCTGATGTGGGTGGTTGCGATTTTGGCGATGTCTTTGGCCCATTCATCCCAATAATTTCGGTTGCCGCATTTTTTGACGACCTTGGCGTAGAGTGCGCGTTCGAGTTCGCCGACGTTGAACTGGAGTTCGCCCTGCACGGTTTTCGGGCCGCTGTCTTCGGTGCTGCCGATGGTGAAATTGCTGGCGTCTTTGTTTTTCTCCTTCTGCGAAGGAGTGGGCGCGGATTTTTTGGAAACCTTGTCGGTGATGGCGATGATTTCCATCTTCTGATTGTCTTTGCCGATGAGATCGAGCTTGTTGATCATCGCATCAAAGCGGTCATCGTGTGAGCGCAGTGCCTGAAGGACTTCCCAGACGACTTTGTAAACCTTGTTGTCATTGAGCGCCTCGTGCGGCTCCATCCCGGCGGGAATGACGACGGGCAGGATGACGTAACCGCGCTTTTTGCCGGGAGCATTGCGCATCACGCGTCCAACGGATTGGACGACATCAACCGCCGATGAGCGCGGGGTGAGAAAGAGCACGGCATCCAACGAAGGCACATCGACACCTTCGGAAAGACAACGCACATTGGAAAGAATGCGGCAGGTGTTGGGATCGGGTGCGTCTTCTTTGAGCCAGTTGAGTTTGGCTTCCTTTTCGGAGGCATTCATCGAGCCATCGACGTGTTTGGTTTCGCAAATCAGCGGGTGCTGTTCTTCTTCCTTATCCTGATAGGCTTCGACGACGGCCTGAAACATGGCGGTGATTTGTTTGGAAGAAACTTTGTGGGTGGTGCGGGTGGAACCTGTTCCTGCCTCGATGACTTGGCAAAAGGCGACGGCGCGACGCATGGGATCGGAATCGCTGCCGAGATCATCGCTGATGTCTTGTTTACTGAGCGCTTTCCAACAACCGATGATGCGGGCGGCGTCATCGACTTTGAGTTGGTTGTTTTCGTCGGCGAGCAGGTCTTGCAGGCGTTCGGAAACGTGATCGCTGTCGATAGTGAGGACGATGACTTTGTAATCGGTGAGCAGATTGAGCTGAACGGCTTCGGAGAAAGTGATGACGTGGAGTTGCTTGCCGTAATACGTTTCGTCATCCATGCCGTAAAGAACCGCACCGTCCTGAAGCGCGGTGGCTTTTGCCATATCGGCATAAATGCGCGGGGTGGCGGTCATGTAGATGCGCTTTTTGGCACGGAGAAATTCGGCATCGTGGACTTTGACAAATTTGGATTCGGCTTCGTTGTCAAAAGTGGCGCCGGTGGTGCGATGGGCTTCGTCGCAGATGACGAGATCGAATTCTTCCAAATCATACAAGTGCTGGGCTTCGCTGATGACCTGCAGGGAATGGTAGGTCGAAAAGACGACGCTCATGTGCTGGGCATCGTGGCGGGATGCCATTTCCGCTGCGAGCCGTTTGCTGTCGGTGGTGGCGGGGTAGCGTAATTCGTGGGCGAAGGTTTCGACGATGTCTTCGTTGCGTTTGCGTTTTTTACCGACCTCGGAGTCGGAGCAAACGGCGAAGCTATGCAGCGGGGTTTTGCTCTGTTGCGTCCATTCGGTGAGCGTTTGCGACAGCAGCGAAAGACTGGGGACGAGAAAGAGAACGCGCTTGTTTTTGCCCGCGATCTTTTCGGCGATTTTCAGCGAGGTGAAAGTTTTGCCCGTGCCGCAGGCCATGATGAGTTTGCCTCGGTCGGCATTTTTCAAACCAAGCAGGACATTGGTGATGGCTGACTGCTGGTGCGGGCGGGAATCGTATTTTACTTTGAGCGCAGGCTTCTTTGATGGCTGATATTTTTCCCAATCAATCTGGGAGTTTTCGAGATCAATGAGATCGATTTTGGAGACTGGCGGCTGCTGGCCGGCGAGGGATTTTTCGGCATTATCGGTCCATTCATTGGTCGTGGTGACGATGATGCGATGAGTGAAAGGCTTCTGCCCTGATGCGGTGAAAAAGCTGTCGATGTCACTTTTTTGAATCTTGTGATCTTCCGCGTAAAATTTGCACTGGATAGCGTGGTATTCGTCCGTGTCGCGGGTTTTGGCGACGAGATCGATGCCGGTGTCCTTGGCATCGAGTCCCTGTTCCTTTGCCCAATCGGAATAGAGCCAGACATCGGAGAAAAGATCCGCATAAGAGGCTTCGTAACGAAAATAGGCGCGAATGAGCTCCTCAAAATAATTGCCTTTTTCGCGTTCAGTAACGGACGCTTTGCGATAGGATGCGAGGATAGTTTGAAGCGCTGTCATTTGATAGAAAGATGTAAGGAAGTTCAACAGTCTTAGATATAAAAGTCAATGCAATCACAAATCTCATTCCCATTCCTCTTATCTGCGTTCATCTGTGAAATCTGCGGTTACCTTCTTTATTCTTTTCCTATTCGTGCTGCTTAGTGACCTTCATGGACGAGATCATACTCCCTCTTACCCAAACACCATCTTGCAAATCACCACCGCCGCTATAATCCCCGCCGCATCAGCACACAAGCCCGCTGCCAAAGCGTGCCTCGTGCGCCGAATCCCCACGCTGCCAAAATACACCGCCAATACATAGAAAGTCGTCTCGGTCGAACCAAACATCGTCGCTGCGGTGTACTTCAGCGTATCACTCATGCTCTCATTCGTCAAAATTTCCACCAACACCCCTTGACTACCACTTCCACTAAGCGGACGCATCAATGCCATCGGCACCAGCTCCACCGGAAAACTCACCAGATTCAAAAGCGGACGCATCAGGTTTTGTAAAACTAATAGCGCACCTGAATCTCGAAAAATTGCTAGTGCCACCAACATCGTCACCAAAAAAGGCATGATCCGCACCGCCACCCCGAACCCCTCCTTCGCGCCTTCGACAAATTCTTCGTAAACCTTCACCCCTCGCACCCAGGCATAAACGATAAAAAACAACCAAATGAACGGGATCGCCACCAGAGAAAAAGCGAACATCCACTGCCGCCACGCTGGCATCTCACCCGTCGCTTCTACATGCTCAAGACTAGACTTTTCAGCATTGAGCTGATCCAGTATTCCCTGCAAGTGCAGCTTATCAATCACCGCTTGATGAAAGTCTGGCATCGCCTCAATACAAACAAACAAACCTGTCACCAATAACACTGCCAATAGAATGATAACTCCCACAGGCCCTATTTTTTTCAGCCCCTCCCCCCCTTCTTCCCCCTCCTTCTCCGCTTCTATCAACGCATCGCTCAAACCTTGCTTGATCCGAAACACTGGCATCTTTTCAAAAAACTTCACCCCGATGATAGCTACCAAAGTCGAAACCAAAGTCGCCCCGATCACCGTGCCCATGATCTGATACGGATCGGGAATTCCCGCACTGCTCAACAGCGCAATCGCCGTCACCGGGATCAAAGTCACCGAACTGGTATTGATCGCCAGAAAAGTTCACATCGACTTGCCCGCCG
>JAKISY010000061.1 GCA_021648365.1 Verrucomicrobiales bacterium | reverse complement strand
ACCATGCGGAGCGAGCTTTGCGTCCCTTGGTGATTTTTCGGAAAGTTTGCATGGGGACACGAAGTCGAGAAGGCTCGGAAAATATCTGTATTTTCAGCAGTTTGACGGAAACTGTCAAACTACAAGGGCAAACTTCCTTGGAAATGTTTCAGGCTTTACTTTCAAGCACGCCAGATCAAGCTCACGACCAGATTTTTAACAATTAGCATAACCTGAAATCAGCTAAACTGTTACCTTTTACCGAAATCAAGAAAACGGATTGCCAATTCATTCCACATGTTGAGGTCAGCGAGCAAAGCCTTAATGTTCTGCGAGCGGTAGTTTGGTATGGTATCAGAATAAAAACGCTCCATGTCCGGTGTTCTGAAATTTCTTTGTGACTTGCTGGCTCTGTGAGAAAAACTGAATATCATCGTATGACTAGGCAGGGATCACTCGGTCAAGGCATCAGCAGCCAAAGCGCTGCTGCCGATGATGCCGGCGTGATTGCCGAGCTCTGCGGGGATGACTTTGAGATGATCCCAAAACTCGCTGCTGAGGGTGTTTTTCAATTGCTCTTTGAGCGGGTCAAAAAGCACCTCGCCAGCATGAGCGACACCACCGCCGATGACGATGGCGTCGGGGTTGAGCAGGTAAACCACACTGGCTAGTGTGGTGCCGAGATAGATGGCGATGTCTTGCCAGATTTGTTGGGAAACTTCATCGCCATCGCGCGCTGCTTTAACTAGGGTTTCGAGGGATTCGAGTTGTGGGCTTTGATCTGGGTCACGACCGGCTTCACGGAAGCGGCTGACTGCCATGTCATGGATATGTTTGTGCCCGACGTAGCGTTCGAGGGCGCCGTGATTGCCGTATGGGCCATCCACGCCTTGGTAGTCAATGCTCATTTGGCCGATCTCGCCTGCTGCGTATTGGCTACCACGATAGAGTTGTCCATTGAGGATGAGAGCGCCACCGACGCCGGTACCAAGCGTCACCGCGATGACGTTTCCCATGCCTTTGGCTGCACCAAATTTCCATTCGGCATAAGCCATGCAATTGGCATCGTTGTCCATGGTGACGGGCAAAGCTATTTGCTCACTGATCATCGATCCAGCTGGTAGGCTCTTCCATCCTGGCACGTTAGTTAGATTATAAATGATACCATTCTGGATATCGACCGAGCCGGGTAGCCCTAGCCCTACTGCCTGAACGGGAGATTCGCTTTGCTCTCGCAGTTGCTGGATCGCTGTCACCATCGCGGTGATTGCTTGGGCGGGGCTGTCGAGGTCGGCGGTGATCAGGCGGATCACGTCGCCGATCAATTCGGGGCCGCGGGTGAGGGCGCACTTGATGCTGGTGCCGCCAAAGTCGATGCCGATGGTAGTAGGGTAGGTCATGGGAAAAAGGTAACTATTCAGGTTAATAAGAATTTAACCACGGATAACACGGATAGCACGGATAAGAAAGAATGCAGGAAGTGAAGTTATGATTGCCGAAGGTGGTATTCAATCACTATCGTAATTTATGCCTGTCCATCAGTGTGAATCAGTGGTTAAATATTAATCTGGGGTTTAACCACTGACGGCACTGATTTTTAGGTAGAGGATTGGTTTACTGGAATTATGTGTGTTTAAAATTAAGATTGCCGATGATGCGTAGGCCTTCAAGGGTGAGGTAGGGTTCTACGCTTTCTATTTGAGGAAGTCCCGCAGCAATGAGTTTAGCGTATCCACCGGTGGCGACGATCATCGGTTTTTTGCCGGAGGGCAGTTCGTGGGTGGTTTGCACCAGTATTTCTTGCACTAGTCCTCGGTAGCCATGCACGGCTCCGGATAACATCGCATCGACGGTGGATTTGCCGATGGCGGCGGGAGGTTCGGCTAGGTCGATTTTTGGCAATAGGGCAGTGCGCTGGTGCATGTAGTCGGTCATGACGTCTAGCCCTGGTGCGATCACGCCGCCGATGTAGGCATTGTCTGCTGAGATGATGTCGAAGGTCACGGCGGTGCCGAAGTCCACCACGATGGCGGGCGCGCTGTGGTGGATGGCGATTACGGCGGCGGCATTGGCGAGTCGGTCGGCACCGATGCTAGAGGGATTGGGGAAATCGACTTTGATGCCGAGCTCTATTTGATGACTGACTTCTACTAAGGGGTAATGTTGGGCAAGCGTGTCGCGAATGAGTTGTGCCTTTTCAGGTACCACCGAGGCGAGCACGATGCGTTGGAACTGCCAGCCTGCTAGGGTGTCGAGTAGGCTTGCTGAGGTGAGTGCAGAGGTATCGGTGACTCGGTGCTCGAGTAAATGCTGATGGTCAGCCAGCGCGAATTTGGTGCGCGAGTTGTTGTTATTGATCAACAGGTAAGGTGCGGAACTTGGTGATGTCATAAACGAGAGAGTTTTTTGTTTAGTGCCATTCGGCGGTAGTGAAAGTTTTGCTTTGTTGGGTAGGCAAGCTATCGGGGTCAAAGTGAGCGCTTTTTTTTATGGGAACTTCGGTGTTGTCGATCTTTAAGGTCAGCGGGCTTTTAAGATCATCGCGAGTAAGCCAATAACGCAGGGTGAAGGTCTTGCCTTCGGCTTCTGCTAGGGTGGGTTGTGGCTGGAAGGGGAGGAAAAAAACTTCCATGGCTCGTGCGCCAGAGGCTAAGAGTTGAGTGTGTGGAGTTTGCAGTCGCAGTGTTTTGCCACTGCTTTGTTGGCATTGCAGGTCGATCTGTACGATGAAATGATCGCCGTCGCGGGTGATAGTGGTCTTTTCCAAGCTGAAACGGGGGGTGTCTTGGGCGGCTGGTTGGGTAGTGGGTTCATCCTCAATCTGACTAAGAGGCTCGCGGCCACGGTCATGCTTGGGAGATTCTACCTGCAGAACATAATACAGCCCACCACCGATGAGGATCAGTAGCAGCCATAGTTCGAATCTTTTAAATAAAGCCATAGTCAGGGTGATGGAGAAATATTGTCATTTTCCTGAGACACCATGACAGGCAAGTGAGTAAGTGGTCAAGGCTTTGCAGGCAGGGAAGTGAGACATTGGCTTGCGGGAGAGCGATTTGTCCCGTATGGATGGCGACTCACTTTAGGCACTTAATACGATGACGGAACGACGCAAACAATTTCCTTTTGATCAATTTGAACCCAAATGGCAGGCGATTTGGGAGAAAAACAAAACCTTCGCGGTGGCGAATCCCGGTGATGCGGATTTTGATGCTTCAAAACCCAAGTATTTTGTGCTCGATATGTACCCTTATCCGAGCGGATCGGGTTTGCATGTGGGGCATCCCGAGGGTTACACCGCGACCGACATCATTGGGCGATTCAAGGCTCGCAGTGGTTACAATGTGTTGCATCCGATGGGTTGGGACGCTTTTGGCTTGCCGGCGGAACAGCATGCGATCAAGACGGGTGAACATCCGCGCATCAATACCGCAAATAATATCGAAAATTTTCGTCGTCAGCTCAAGTCTTTGGGATTTGCCTACGATTGGGATCGCGAGATCAATACCACCGACCCAGAATACGTGAAATGGACGCAGTGGATTTTTTTGCAGCTTTACAACAGCTACTTTGATGAAAAAACGCAACAGGCGCGACCTGTCAGCGAGTTGGAAGAGCAAGGTTTGAGTCGTGATGAAATCGATGAGCTACGTTTGGCTTACGTGGCGGAGACTCCGGTGAACTGGTCGCCGGACTTGGGCACGGTATTGGCGAATGAGGAGGTGGAGGAGTGGCGTGCTAAAGGGCATACCGTTGAGCGCCGTCCTTTGCGTCAGTGGATGCTGCGTATCACTGCGTATGCTCAGCGTTTGATCGATGAATTGGACGATTTGGACTGGCCGGAGGGGATCAAGCTGTTGCAGAAAAACTGGATTGGTCGTAGCGATGGAGCTGAGGTGACTTTTCAGATTGGTGATCAATCGGTGACGGTTTTCACCACGCGTCCGGATACGCTCTATGGAGCGACTTACATGGTATTGGCGCCAGAGCATCCCTTGGTGGATGATATCGCCAGTGATGAGCAAAAACAGGCGATTGCAGATTACCGAGTGAAATGTGGTGCGAAATCCGACCTCGAACGCACCGAGTTGGCGAAAGAAAAGAGCGGGGTGTTCACCGGAGGTTACGCGGTGAACCCTGTGAACGGAGAAAAGATCCCCGTATGGATCGCTGACTATGTGCTGATGAGTTATGGCACGGGTGCGATCATGGCGGTGCCTGCTCACGATCAGCGCGATTTTGAATTTGCTCAGCAGTATGACATCCCGATGATCGAGGTAGTGAATAGCGAGAACCTGTCTGATATCACATCTACACAGACTAATCATGGGCAGGATGCCCATGCTACGGGGGGTGCCGATGCTACTTGTTTTTCTGGCGAAGGTATAGCGATCAACTCGCCGATGTTCGAGGGCTTGACCACGGCGGAAGCAAAAGAAAAAATTTGCGCTTGGTTAGAGGAAAAAGGACTCGGTGGCAAAATGGTGAACTACAAAATGCGCGACTGGTTATTTTCTCGTCAGCGCTACTGGGGTGAGCCGTTCCCCATCGTTTGGCGCGACGGCAAACATGAAGCTCTCGCTGAAAGTGAGCTGCCTCTTTTGGCTCCTGAATTGGAGGATTACAAACCTAGCGGAACCCCAGAGCCGCTGCTCTCGAAAGCGACCGATTGGGTGAATTGTGGAGAGGGCCTGAAACGTGAAACCAATACCATGCCACAGTGGGCAGGCTCTTGTTGGTATTACCTTCGATACTGTGACGCCAAGAATAGCGAACGTTTTGTATCGCGAGAGGCGGAGGATTATTGGATGAATGTCGACCTCTACATCGGCGGCACGGAGCACGCGGTATTGCATTTGTTGTACGCTCGCTTTTGGCACAAGGTCTTGCATGATCTCGGACATGTTTCGACCAAGGAGCCTTTCCAAAAGTTGGTGAACCAAGGACTGATCATGGGAGAGGATGGAGTGAAGATGTCCAAGAGCCGTGGTAACGTGGTGAACCCAGATGATGTGGTGGAAGGTTACGGCGCGGATGCTTTGCGTTTGTATGAAATGTTCATGGGTCCCTTGGAGCAGGTCAAACCTTGGTCGATGAAAGGGGTGGAGGGGGTCTATCGTTTCCTAGGTCGTGTGTGGCGTTTGGTGATGGAGGTGGATCAGGAGGGTAACTGGAGCATGCTAAGCAAAGTGAAAGTAGCGGATTGTGATAAAAAAACACTCAAAGTGCTGCATCAGACGATCAAGAAGGTGAGTGAGGATATTGAGAGCCTTAGTTTCAATACGGCGATTTCTCAGATGATGGTGTGCACCAATGAGTTGAACAAACTCGAAGTTTTGCCGCTATCTGCGGTGGAGATTTTATTGAGTGTGCTCAATCCTTTTGCGCCACATTTGAGCGAGGAGTTGCACAGCATTTTAGCTGAAGCTTTTCCCGATGCTATTTCGGGTGAACTCTCGCAAAGCGATTGGCCACAGTGGGAGGAGGTTTTCTTGATCGAAGATGAAATCGAAATCGTGGTGCAAGTGAACGGCAAGTTACGCGATCGCATCACTGTCAGTAAAGACGCCGACAAAGACGAAGTGGAAAAATTGGTGCTCGATCGCGATAAAGTGAAAGAACACATCGACGGCAAAACGGTGCGCAAAGTCATCGTGGTGCCAGGCAGATTGGTGAACGTGGTGGCGAATTGAAGTTTGCCGTCCATGGAGGGGCACGCTCCGTCGTGCCTTGGATTGATGCTGGTTGGCGAGTCACGAAGGCAAGGTGGAACCTGAACGCAGTGAAGATAGATGCCGCGCAGCGGCACCCGCAGGGCGGTGGAACCGTCAACTTGCCCCTCCAAGGTCATCCTTGGTAAATAGATACTTTTCTCGCCAGGCTCGTCGGGAGATTTTCCCTCTGGAGTCGGGTTTGAGATCTGGGCAGAACCACCAGTGACGAGGGATCTCAAAATTGCTTAGCTTACCCGTTATTTCAGCTTTGATCTGAGCCTGTTTGATTTGGTCATTTGAGATGCAGGCTACGACTTCTTCGACACGCTCTAGGTCTTTACTCGGAACTGCAAAAACAAGGCAGTGTTCGATTTCAGGAAAGGCAGTACCAATAGCGGCTTCTATTTTTCCTGGGGCGACTTTTCTGCCTGCGATATTGATGGTATCTGAGTGGCGGTCGCGGAGGAAAATCTGGTTATCTGTCGGGTCGATATCGACACGGTCGGAGGTGACGAAGCTTCGTCCGTATAAAGAGGATTCTTCGCTTTGCGCTGGCCAATAAGTTTCCCCTACGGCATCACTGGTGACGGCGAGGCAGTGGTTTTGTGGGTCGCTGCGCAATTCGACCCGATCCATAGCGGTGCCGACGTAAGCTGCATCCGATCGACAGGTCATACTGCGGTCGTAGGCAATGCCGCCACACTCGCTCGATCCATAGAAGTTGTGAACTTTGATCCCTTTTTCTTCCAGTAGCCGCTGTTCGAGTTCGAGTGACAAGGGGGCGCCTGCGGAGATGGCAAGTTGGATGTTGCTGGCAGTGAGCGCATCCGCTTGCAGCCATGCGCGCCACATCGCAGGAACGGCTGGCAAGGTGTAGGCTTGCGGATTTTGTTGCACGATAGTTTTCAGCAGATCGGGTAGCGGTGAGCCTGCCCAGACTAGCGGGATACCGTGCAGTAGCAACGGGGCGACTAGATTGGAAAAGCCGTAAGAGTGCGCCATCGAGATCACTCCTAGATTGGGGGATTGGGGATTCAAGCTCATGGTGCTGACGATGTTGGCGGCATCGGCGGCGAGTTGTTCGGCGGTGAATAAGATCAATTTGGGCGCTGCGGTGCTACCCGATGTGATTTTGACATGGACTATATTTGCTGCGATGCCACCAAAAACTTGGCGGTCGGGAGGGTCATTTTCAACTGGGCAGAGGATGGCGTCATCCCGCCAAGCTTGCAGGGTATCGAAAATCAACTCGACTTGCCAGCCATTGGGGTGAACGAGGCTTCTGGGTTTGAGGCAAGGTCGGCGATCCAATTTGGCTTGAATCTGGGCAAAAGTCCACGATTGACCGCTCTTCCAGTCGAGCAAAGCGTGCTGTTGGGAAAATTGAGCTGTAATGTGCTGCCATCGCTGGTATAAATTCATCTCGAAAAGAAAAACGGTTTCGGTTATGTCCAGAAACTGCTAAAGCTTTATTGCCATGCACAAAGGAAGTGGTCAACAACATAGAAATCTAAGCCAACATCGTGTGGTCATCACCGGTGCAGGTATCATCACGTCGATGGGGCAGGGTTGGCGAGACAATGCTGAGGGTTTTCGCCAAGGGAGGCAAGCTTTTGGCGACGTTACTTTGTTTGATACCTCTCGACAGCGAGTGCATCAAGCGGGTGAGGTGTCGCTGCCAGAGGCTTTACCTGACAACCTGTTGCCAGAGCGGCAGTTGCTTCGTTTGGATCGTGCGTCTAACTTGTTGCTGCACGCCACGGCAGAGGCATTGAGGCAAGCAGGCTGGTCAGAGCAAGATTTGGCGGAGGAAATTCCGATTGTTTTGGGAACTTCGGCGGGAGCGATGTTTTGCGGCGAAGAGTTTTGCCGTAGGTCTATCAGTGGCCCTAATCGTCGCCGTGGGCAGGCGTCGCGCATTCACCAATATCAAGCCCAGCACCAAGCTTTACTTTTAGAAAACGCCTTTGCCATTCGTGGGCCGGTGAACATCATTTCCAATGCTTGCGCCTCGGGTGCTAACGCGATTGGGCACGCTTTCCGTTTACTGAAATATGGCCATTGTCAAAAAGCAGTGGCAGGGGGGTATGACGCCTTGAGTCAGTTGGTGTTTGCTGGTTTTGATTCTTTGCAGGCTTTGACACAAACTTTGCCTCCTCGGCCTTTTGATCTCAATCGTGATGGGCTGGCTTTGGGGGAGGGCGCGGGGGTGCTGATGCTGGAAACTTTGCAGAGCGCGCAACGGCGTGGGGCGGAGATCTTAGCCGAGCTGAGTGGTTATGGTGCATCGACAGATATTCATCACTTGGCGCAGCCGCATCCACAAGGCGACGCAGCTTTGACGTCGATGACGGAAGCTTGCGAAGAGGCGAAGCTTAATCCAGAGCACATACACTACATCAATTCTCATGGTACAGGCACGCCAAAAAACGATGTTGCCGAAGGCATGGCGATTGCGCGGTGGGCGGGTAGTAAGGTGGGGCAAATAAAAGTCAGCTCGACCAAAGCATGCATTGGTCATTTGTTAGGCGGAGCAGGTGCGGTGGAAACGGTGATCTCGCTGATGGCACTGAGGGAGCAGTGGTTGCCACCGACCACGACGATAGAGAATCTGGATCCGGTGTGCACCTTTGACCTGGTGCGGCAGCCTCGTGAGGCTCAAGTGAATGCGGTGCTGACCAACTCCTTTGGTTTTGGAGGGGCGAATGCTACTTTGATATTAAAACAATTTGATTGATGTCCTATCCACAGCATAAAAAATCGATGGTGATCAAGGGGGTAGGCGCGGTGTCGCCTGCCGGATGGTCGACACAGCAAATGGTAGAGCAAACTTTATCTGTTGATCCGTTAGGCTATGAAAAATGGGCGCGTGAGGGCTGCGATCACTCTTACAAAATCAGAAGGGTGCCCAAGCCGCTCGAACGGCAAGCTTTTGCGCGGCATCCGCGCTTGCGACGTGCGAGTGCGATTTCGCGTTTTGTGGCGGCGGCTGGTTTGCAGGCTTTAGGCGAGCAGCGAGCGGCGGCAGTAGCAGCAGGTGAGTTGAGACTGGGGATTGTGGTGGTATTCTCCACAGGTTGCGTGACATATACTCGGCGGTTTTTTGAAGAAATGCTCGATGACCCTGCACTAGCGAGCCCTATTTTGTTCCCGGAAACCGTGTTCAACGCGCCGGCGTCTCATTTGGCTGCGATCTTGGGATCGAAGGGGATCAGTTACACTTTGCTGGGGGATGGTGCAGAGTATCTGTCTGGCCTGAAGATAGCCGAGGGTTGGTTGGCGACGCATCAGTGCGACGGGTGTTTGGTGATCGGAGGCGAGGAGCTGGATTGGTTGATCAGTGAGGCAGTGCATTTGTTCAGCCGCGATTTGGTGCTGGCGGAGGGTGCGGGAGCTTTGTATCTGGAGCGACCTGAGGGCGAGGGTGCCGATGCGATCAAGCTCGCGCAAATCACGCCTACTCGGATCTACACCCAAGACTGTGAGCGAGATCTAGCGCCGAGCAAAATGCGGGCAGATTTAGAGCTCGATCAAACGGTAGAAGAGGGAGCTTTGTTGATCGATGGTTTGCAGGGAGTGAACAAGACGGATCGAGCAGAAGCTGCTGCTTGGGAATCGTGGCGTGGCAGTCAGCTATCGCCAGGAATTGTGCTCGGAACGGCGCTAGGCGCATCGGTCTCGTGGCAATGTGTGCACGCGGTGTCTTTGCTTCAGCAGCAGTATCAGCAGTGCGATCACGCGCTAGTCAGTGCGGTGGGATTGAATCAACAGTGCATGGCAGCTCATTTTTCTAGTTAGAAATCCAGGTATTTATGAAGACTATTTTGATCACAGGTGCCAATGGCTTGATGGGTGATGCTATTGCAAGGGAGTTTCTCAAAAGTGACGAAGGATCGTTGGTGATAGCGGGAGTGAATAAAAACAAAGATAGAGCGCAAGCTCTGGCGCAACAATATCCAGATCAAGTATCTTTGTTAGACTTAGACGTCACTTCTGAGCAAGGGTGGCAGACTGCCGTGGAGTTCATCTTGGAACAGCATGGTAGATTAGATGTGTTGGTGAACAACGCCGGCTTTCATCGGGACCATTTATTAGCGAATATGCCGCCGAGTGATTGGTCGCAGGTGATCGCTGCCAATTTGGATGCGGTTTTTCACGCTTGCCAAGCAGTGGTCAAGCCGATGATGGGGCAGCGCTTCGGGCGCATCATCAACATCGCCTCGCTTAGCGCTTTGCTCGCTCCCGCAGGGCAAACGAACTACGCGGCTGCCAAAGCCGGCGTATTAGCCTTGACGCAATCTCTCGCCAAAGAAGTGGCACGGGCAGGGATCACGGTGAACGCCATTTGTCCGGGTTACATCGATACGGGCGCTTTGGGTGACATCGATGCGGACAAAAAAAAGGCGCTGTTACGACAAATCCCTATGCGACGAATGGGCAAACCCGAAGAAGTGGCGGCGGCAGTGGTTTTTTTAGCTTCAGAGCAAGCGAGCTATATCACCGGCAGTACATTGAAGGTAGATGGTGGCATTTTTTGAGCCGCAAAACAGGAAATAAAAAGGCACTGCTGTTTCCAGCAGTGCCTTAGTAATAGTTTGAAGCTCTGGTTAAACTTTCTCAGGAACCACGTAAGGTTCGCGATAGCTTTCTTTTGCCAAGTGATTGGCTTTTTTGTCGATAGCTTCACCATTTTTCTCGAACAGCTCAGTCTCTGGATTGAATTGCAACCACGGTCCAAGAGTGATGTTTTCTTTTTCAAGATTCACATCGTTCGCCATCAGGTGCTCTGCCATGGCGGCGTAACGTCCTGCGAGGAAGTTGTCGCTTTTGATCGCTTCGCGAACTTCTTGGTCATGCGCGTCTTTACCCATGAAGTGAGAAATCATCCCAGTATGGCACAAGGCGCTAGAGATGTGAGTCTCTTCACAATCTGCATGCAAGTCAGAAACTTTGCGACTGCGTACGGCGTGGATGAAGTTTTTGAAATGGTCTGGCTCTAAAGCTTGATCATTGTCATTCGGTGGTTTGATCTGGGTCATTTCCACTCCTTTGTTATCGGTGACTTTCACCTTCCCACCAGAAGAACAATAGACTCGTCCGCCTTCACATTGAACCATCACTGCGACGCCGCCCAATTCTGGAAACTCTTCTGGGTGATTCATGTTTTTGCCCCAAGCAGTTTCCTGTGATTCTTTGTCGCGTGGCAGGCCGCGGGTTTCGAAAATCAAAGGTGCGCTGTCGTAATCGTGATACACGATTTGGGTATTGGGGGTCTCGCCATCATCTTTGTAGCCGAGGCGTCCGCCGATCGACATCACCCGAGGCGATAGTTTTTGCTCTCCCAAAAACCAGCGACCCACATCCATCTGGTGAATACCTTGGTTACCCATGTCTCCATTGCCATAAGCAAAAAACCAATGCCAATCGTAATGCAATCTTTTGCGTTTGAGCGGCTTTTCGATCGGGCGCGGTCCGCACCACAGATCATAATCTAAGCCTGGTGGGATCTCTCCACCGCCACCCAAACCAATAGGCGGGCGACCTTTGTAGCACATGCCTTTAACAAACTGGATTTTTCCTAACTTACCAGAATGCACATAATCTACCGCAGCACGGATGGTTGGCATGGAGCGGCTCTGGGTGCCTCCCTGACAAATGCGATTGTATTTGCGCGCGGCTTTGACCACCTGGCGACCTTCCCATACGTTGTGGGAAATGGGTTTTTCCACATAGGCGTCTTTGCCTGCCTGCATCGCCCAGATACCTGCTAAGGAGTGCCAATGATTGGGAGTCGCTACGCTGACGGCATCGATATCGCCTTTTTCCAACATCTCGCGCATGTCGGAAAAGCCTTGAACGGTGATTTTTTGTTGCGCGCCCAACAGGGTGGTGCGTGCATCTAATAGATCGGGTGCGATGTCGCAGATCGCAGCGACACGGGCGTCTTTCATGCGAGAAAAAGCGTTGAGATGGTGACGTCCACGACCGTTGACGCCGATCACACCTACGCGGATGTCATCGTTGGCACCGATCACGGTGGAGTTGGGCCAAGCTAGAGCGGCTCCAAAGCCTGCACCATATTTGAGGAATTTACGACGTGAGGAAGTTGGACTTCCGGAGGTTGGTTGTTTCATAGTATTATATTAAAAGGCTATTTATTGAGTTTTCAAATGATCATCGGAAATATTACAGAGCTTACGAAAGCATCTCTCCCTGAGTTTTCATTTTTTGTTTTTCTCGCGCTTCGCGGAAGAAGGTCTGGATCAGCAGGCGGGATTCTTCTTCCAAAACACCTGGAGTGACCTCGGCTGCGTGATTGAGCGTCGGCTGTTGAAGTAGATTGATAAACCCGCCTGCAGCTCCTCCTTTTTTATCGCCACAGCCAAAAATTACGCGTTCGATACGGCAATGCACGATCGCGCCGGCACACATCGGGCAGGGCTCTTTGGAGACATAGAGTTGGCAATCGGTCAATCTCCAGTCGCCCAAGACGCTCTGCGCTTGCGTCAAAGCGAGCATCTCTGCGTGAGCGGTGGCATCTTTGAGCGTCTCCACTTGGTTCGAGGCGCGCGCGATGATCTGGCTATCGCGCACGATCACCGCTCCGACGGGCACCTCTTCCGCCATATACGCTTTCTGCGCTTGCCGCAGAGCCTGGCTCATGAAAAAGGTGTCACTTTCGAGGTCGATGATTTTCTCGACTTCGCTGGCTGAAATAGGATCACTTTCCATCATGTTTGATAGTGGTGGTCTTGCCATCTTTTTTGCTTTCGATATTGAACTTGCCATCTTTGAGATCGGCGTAAGAGATGGTGACTTGTTCGCCCGTTTTTTTCATCTTGATGGTCATGCTGCCCTTGTCATCATCCGCCGCGACCATCTCCATATTGGGGTCGACCTGCACCATCAATTCTGCTGCGTAGCGTTCGAGATTGCCATTGGCATCAGCGAGAGCTTCTTTGGCTTTTTTCCCTACAAAAATACCACCAGCGATGATCGCGATCAAAGCCAGCACCGCGATGCCGCCACAACCTATGCCTACCCATGCTAAGGGGCTGAGGCCTTTTTTAGGGCTGGATGGATTGTCTGGGCTTGGAGGAGTGTTTGGGTCTGACATGGTAATGGAGTTAAGATTTGGCTAATAATTCTGTTTTTTCAAACTAACAAAACATGAGCATCATTCAACCCTTTTAGTATGGCTCGTTGGAACCACAAAGGGCAAGATGCGGAACAAGGAATCAGGGTAATTCTGAGTAAACTGCTGTTGCAGGTCATGCTCTACTTTGAGGATTCTTTCAATCGGCGTGTCGGTCAGGAAACCTAACTCGATTTCTATCACACATTGGTTACCTCGTCGTGAGGTGTAAATCCTGCCCAAGTCCTCATAAATAGCGTGATTATGAGCCAAAACTTTGATGATTTCCATCTGCTCAGGTTCAGGTAGTGGGAAGTCCACCAGCACTCGGAAGTTGGCGAGTAATACCGGCCAAGATTTCACGATGATGAAAATCGCTACCAGACTCGCTATGATTCCGTCCATCATGACCGGATTGAAATGAGTTAATTGTTCTATTTTAATGACGATTAACAACGAGGCGATCAAAATGCCATCACGGTAGCAGCCAACCTTGAAAGCTAAGTGGAGCGATTCCTCGACTGGAGAAATACTAACAAGCTTTTTGCCGCTACGGTGCAAAATCGTGGTCATCACTAGATTGGCAATGAAACTCATGGCCACAGGGATTGTCACCAAACCCAAACGAGGCGCCAGATGACCTGTAGTATGAAAGATCTGTTCGGCTGAACCCACGAGGCTATAAGAGGCTCCAGCCAACATCAGCAAGGCGCAACTGAACGCACTGGCATTTTCCAGGCGCCCAGTGCCAAAGGGGAATTGATCGGGTCGCGCATGGATCGCGGTGTTCACGGTGTAGAGCACGGAGATCACGAGAGAGATATTTGCCAAGCTGACCACTGTCAGCATAAAGATGGTTCCCGATTGATTGATCCACGCAATGGCAATCACGATGATAAATATCGTGAATTGGATAAAAAACTCCACGGTCATGATGTTTTTGAGCCGTTGCATGAGTGATACTATAGGGAGCTTGTAACATACCGCTAGGGATTTACTCATCTACCGGAGAGCATTAGTTGACGCGATAGCTAGGTGTGAAGTATGAGAAGGTAGTAACTTTTCCGATTGGAGGTTGGAAATAGATTTTTTATTACCAGCAATGGCGTAAACTCAAACTTAGGATGAAAAACAGCACACCACGAATCATTGCCCCCTCCATTTTAGCCGCGGACTGGAGTCATGTAGCGGACGAAGCGCAGCGAGCCAAACAGGCGGGCGGCGATTGGCTGCACCTCGACGTGATGGATGGGCATTTTGTGGATAACATTTCTTTTGGACCGACTTATGTTGAAGCGGTGCGCAAATCCACCGATCAGTATCTCGATGTGCATTTGATGATCACTCGGCCTGACCACTTCTACTCACGTTTTGTCGAAGCGGGAGCAGACAATATCACCGTGCATGTGGAGTCCGATCACGACGTGGCTAAAACTCTGGCAGGCATCCGCGAAGCGGGCTGTCATTGCGGGCTGGCACTCAGTCCCGACACCCCTTTTGATGACATGCTTCCTTTTCTTGATCAAATCGACCTGTTGCTGGTCATGACCGTACGCCCAGGCTACGGCGGGCAGGCATTCATGGAAACGGAGACCATGCCAAAGGTTCAGCAAGCCTTGAGCGAGCGTGAGCGCCTCGGTTTGAACTATCACATCGAGGTCGATGGAGGCATAGATATCAAAACTGTGCAAATCGCAGCTGCCAACGGTGCCAATGTCATGGTCGCTGGTACCTCGTTGTTTGCAGCACCGGACATGGCGGCGGCAATTGCCGAAATGCGCAGGTGAAAAAGTAGTGTAGGTGTCCCCACCTGCTGCCCTTTGCCGCTAGATCACCGTCGGCGGGTGAGGACACCCACATCAATCGAACCTGCCGAGATGGTGGTCTCACCCCATTCAGTCTGTGATAATAGGAATACGTTTGAATCGGGACATTTCAGATTCGCCGCTCTTCTCTAGAATCAGCGGCTTACTGGCATAGATCTTACCCTCTTTATTGATAGCCAAAGCATAGACGTTTCCCTGCTTGTGAGGATGCTCAACCACAGCAGGTTCTATGCTGCGTGGGATCAACCCTTGTTTTGCATCCCAATCGAAAAATGCCGTATTGCGAACGATAATACCATCCCCATTGACGATGAGCACTTTACCATTGCTTTCCACCAAAGGAATTTTTACAGGGTCTCCAAAACTTCCATTAAGAATAGTCGCTTGACCGGTTTTAATTCTAATCAGAGTGCTAGAGTTAGGTTGATCACATACTATTTTCACTTTTCCAGAATACACCGCTTCGGCAAAAGATACTGTATCGACGTTAATGATAGCTTTGTTAGCATTTTGACGAATAATCATTTGATCGCCGCCCTGGTATTTTTGAAAAGCGCCTTCGGCAATAAGCGTCTGCCAAGTTGGAGTCACCTTTTGTTTAGAAAGTTGAACGAGTAAAAGTATAGCGAATGCTGTGTATAGCAGGACACATAAGGGAGCTAGGTGCTTTTTCATGATAGAAAATAACCCTAATTGCTAGCAAAAGCAAAAAGTAGTCTGGTATCTTTATGATACCAGACTGGATTGGCGCTATCCGCTTTTCACAGAATCTGCTGTTCTTGCCCTTCCATATCACAGAGTAAAGATTCGAGTTGGCGAGAAATCTTGACGATGATCAGCGTGCCTGCGGCGGTGAAAATGATCCCGCCGGTGAGGAAGGCAAAGCCGGTGAAAAATCCAGAATTAAGCAGCACTCCGAATAGCACACTGAAGGCCATTAGTGCTAATCCGGTGGTCGCCAGAGCGAGCATCAAAGCGTAACTCAAGGTGGCAAGCAAAGGGCGGCTCCAGCGTTTGAGGATTAGCTTCAGGGTGGTGTCGTTTTTTTGTGTGTGTTGTTCATTCATAACACTGCAGAGAATGACAGTGTTTTATGAACAGGGCGTGAAGGCTCTGTGAAAATTGAGTGAAATCCACATTTTATACCATTTTCATAAAACCTCATTGCCTTAGTGATACGGCATGTTTTAGTGGATCAATGATGCGATCTTCCTTGTTTTTGTTCCTATTGATGCCGCTCTGCGGGCTAGCGCTACTGTCCCCTATTCATGCGGAGGAATGGATCCGCATTCATAGTGAGAGTGGTGATATTTCTGCTCTTTTTCCCAGTGACATCAAAGCCAATCCTCAAACGCAAACTGACAAAACTCTTGCGGGCAAAGTCACGTCGGTATTTGGCGAACATCGCGGCGATGGCATCCTGCTCGCTGCTAGCGCTGCACATTTGCCAAGAGTCGCCAGAGCATCTGGAGAAAAGGCCGTGCTCAAAGCTTCTAAAAAGACTTTCCTGACCCAAGCCAAAGGGAAGGAGATCAGTTTCGAGCGCATCAAGGTTAGCGGAAAAAACGCTATGGAGCTGCGATATAAAGGTGACGCTTACCAGGGCAAAGGACAGCCTTACCAAGGTCGTGCTGTGTTCCTATTACTCAACAACCGAGTATATATCATCAACTCAGTGATCAGCAAAGCCAATACTGAAAACAAGGCTATGGAGAAAAAAGTATTCAAGTCCATAACTCTCTGACGCTAGCTCATCTAGGCAAACGCTCCAAACAGGTCAACAAATAAGGTAGTAGCTGCTTTTTGCGTGACACCACTCCGCTCAGTCGCCAGCTTTGTGCGCTCAGGGCTGGATGATCGATGGTTTTCAAAAAAGCCTCGTCGCCACTGGCTAAAAGCACCGAGGTTTTAGTATTGATGTCGGTCACCAACAAGGTGGAAAAGAGGTAGCCGTTTTTCTTGCAGTAATCCTCTAGGGCATCTAGCAGAGCCGCTTGTTTTTCTGGCAGATGGGTGAAAGAAAGCTCCTCGATCTGGGCAACCGAAAAGCGGTAACCGCCCTCTTCATACTCTTTGCAGTCGGCGGTGATGGCTCCACTGGCTTCCATGGTAAGCAAAGGCGAGCCAACGGAGAAGATCTCGGCAGCGAGTTCGGCAGGATCTTCGCCAGCTATGTGCGATAGCTTTTTCATGATCTCGCGATCGGTAGGCGTGGTGGTGGGTGAAGTCAGGTTGAGGGTATCTGTCAACAAACCTGCCATCATCAACCCTGCCATGGATTTAGGAATTTCCACCCCCGCTTGACCGTAAGCTAGTGCCACGATGGTCGCGGTCGAGCCCACCGGGTTGTTCCAAAATAAAATCGGTGTGCTGGTATGGAAACCTCCCAAACGGTGGTGATCTAACACCTCTACGATAGGAACCTTATTGGCTCCTTTTACCGCTTGCCCGAGTTCATTGTGATCTACTAGAATCAGCTGGCGAGGAACAGGTTTGATGAAGTCACTTTTTGAGAGCACACCGACCAAAGCTCCTTTGGCATCGAGGATGGGGAAGACTGCAGCATCTAGGTGACGAACTTTCTCGCGTGCTTCTGCCAAAGATGTTTCAGGACTGAAAGCGGTGAATTCTGTATCCACCATCAAGCCTGCATCTACGCCACCACGAGACAGCAATACGGTGGATGCCGTATCGAAGGGCGAACTGATCACGCTGACACCAGCTTGGATGGCATCTTCGATCATGTCATCATCTGCGGCTAAACCTCCGGTGATCACAATTGCTCGCACCCCGTGCTTGATTGCCTTCCACTGGATGTCGGTGCGGTCGCCGACGAATACCACTAGGCTATCGGCTTGGTAATTCTGCAAGCGTTCGCTGAAGGCGTCCTGCCCCATGGCTCCCACCATGAGTTTCAGATCCACTCTTTTTTCATCTAGCTCACCCGTCAGTGAGCTGCCTTGAAAAGTGCGCACGATCGATTCGAGCGATGCATGGACTTCCCTAGCACGTCCAGATTCTTCGCGCGGGGGAAAAAGGTAGTGGCTGATTTTATAATAGGAAAGCAGACCGAGGAAACGCTTTTCATCATCCAATACCGGCAAGGCACGCAGGCGCTCTTTCTCCATCAACGCTAAGGAGTCGTAGAGCGAGGTCTGATGGGGCACCGCTATCACATCACGTTGCATCACGTCGTGAATCCTTGGCGAAAGATCGCTGAAAAACACAGGGGCTTCGACTTCGAATTTGTCGAGCACGAAATCGATGCGAGCATTGGTCAATCCTGCACGCCCAGCTACGACGTTTTTTGTGCCAGTCTCGCGTTTGAGATGGGCATACGCCAGCGCTGAACAGATGGAGTCCATATCTGGGTTTTTGTGTCCGATGACAATGGTTTGCATGAAAGAGAGTCGTGTGATTTATAAAGTGGTAGCATGGAGGGATTCGCCCTGCTACGCAAGCACGTAAGTCAAAGTCTCAGTCTAGGGCAGATATCTTAAAGCGAGTAGCCGTAGAAAAATATATTTGCTAAACTGAAGAAATTTAAAAAAATTGTAATATAGTGAACCAGCCTGCTCTGCGACTCTGATATACGTAATCTACTATGAACTACCATACCCAATTAAGCCTCGATCCTGACACCGCGCAAAGCAGCTATAATCCCAAAGCTTTAAGGGAATATGTCAATCTGAAACTGACTTCTATTGGACAACCAACTTATGGTGATTTTGCACAATCGGAACTCCATCAACTGAGCCAATCCTTATTGGCAAGTTTCCAAGAGAAGTCGCGTTTGTTAGCAGACTATTTGCCCGCTTGTGACCAACGTTTGCAAACCTTCATTGATAACTATTTCAGTGATTTAGATGACAGTGAAGTGCCGCAACTACCTAAAAAGACACTCATTTTGGATCGTCACGGAGTGGCTCGAACCCTCTCTTTGCCAGCTACAGGCGATCATTTCAAGTCGGAGATCATTGATTCGTATCGGATCGCACAAGGGGTGCTGCACAATCCAAAATGTGATCGCCGCACCACAAAAGGGGTGTTTCATGTGGCGGAAGGAGGTTTACCTATACCAAATGACAAAAAAGCGGTGCCCAAATTGGCAGCCGCACGCCTTTTGGTCAAAGCTTTGAACCCGCCACAGTCACTACAAATCTTGCCCTTTTCTGCCAATGAAGAAGAAAAAGCGCAAGCTTGTGTCTCGTTGCTTTTGCGTCCAGTGGTGGTTCCCGAGGTGGATGGGTTCTCTTCGCAAAAATCTCTTGAAGTGCGTTTTTTTGCGCCTGGAAATTTGGTCAGTAATCTGGATTTTGTGGAATCGATCTTTGGCAACGGTGGAGATCCCTTCATCGCCGAAAACGATGCCGCGCTCGATCCTGAGCATTGGACGGGTCACACAGGTTGCGTGATTCTTGCGCCGCATCTGATTGGAACGACTAAAAAAGAACTTGGCTTGCCGCCGTATGCGGAAGCGAGCGAGCGGCAAAAGCGTGACGGCATGTGTTGGCAAGCAGAAGACGAGCTCTACAACGAGGGCGGCGCGTTCAAGATCACTTGTCGCGATGCTTCTGGGCGTATCGTCACTGCTATTGCGGACAACTATTTTGGCTATTGCAAAAAAGAGGTGAAAACGCAGATCAGCTTTGCTGCGAATCTACACGGCCTGGTGGAAGAGGAGCATGCGGGCGGCACGCTCGCTTTCACAGGATACGATCTTGGCGAAGACTTTGAGCTCAGTAATTTTTTCCCCGTGGTCGATCAGACCTTTGCCGAAGTTGCCGAGCGCTATCAAGATCTTATAGACATCCAAGATGAAGGTTATGGGATTGATAAAAAATACCCCGAGATCATCTATATCCCCGAGGACTCGCGGATTGAACTCTACAGTCAACAAATTCGTTGGAAAAAACAAGACGTAGAGCAAAGCATCAAACTGCTGCCTAACCACACCTACGTATTGCCTTCTGGTTACAAAGTGCAGATGCTCAAGCCGGGAGAAGGTCGTCGTTGGCGATTGGTAGGGTTCACCGCAGAGAGCCGAGTGTGCCACAAGCCGTCCACAGTCTCCGGTGGTGGAAAGTCGGAAATTTCCAAATCGATCGCCGATGCGATTATATCGGGTCCTGTGTTTGTCAGCGATTTTCAGCAGGATTTTGATTTGGCGGAGGAGATTATTTACAAAGATTTCGCAGGGCGTTTCCGCGACACGGAGAAAACCAGCGATGGGCGCCCCATATTGGGACCTCAACGCTCTTTGGGTTCGGTGGTCAAATTGCTGACGCCATCAAAAAACGAATACAATGACGAATACAATGCCTGGCTCAAGTCGATCCCGCAACACGTCAAAGATCTGGTGCTGATCATCAAACGTTTTTATAAGGAGGATTGGGGTAACGACTGGCGCTCGCGCTTCAGTGTTGATTTGATCAATGGCGAACCCGGCAATATCTTGCGCTACCGCAAACAACAGATCGTCACTCAATATCTGCGCGTAGGTTTCACCAGCGATGGTGCGTGGAGAACTTTTGGTCTAAGGAAAGACTTCATACCCGCTTCAAAAATATCATTGGAAGACGACATCACAGCTTCCATCGTGGTGCCAGTGGAGAGCCTTAGAAACTTGCCCAAGGGATGGAGCGCGCCATCGGCTAAATTTGTTCACAACTGCGAGTACCGATTTTTTCAAAGACCCGATGATGCGGTCATCCGAGGTTATGACAAACAGGCAGAAATCGATCTTAGCTCGCAAGGCAGCTTTTTGAGTAACTACGAATGTTTGGATCGTGATCACGCGACTTCGGAGATTGAGGATGCTATCCGTTTTGGTCAATACACAGAACCGATGCAGGAAATGATCCTAAATTTCCAGCAGGCAAGTTCGCCAGACTACTACGCCTCCGGCGCATTCCCGAGAATGGTTGATGGCAAGCCGTCTAAGAACCCCCGCTATTTGCAGGTGCGCCCAGATATCCGTGATCCGCAAGCCTTATACTTAGCGGAGATGAGCACGCGCCTCTATCGCAGGCAGGATGCGCATACACCGTTGCTGCGTCCCGTCACCTCCATCTTGCCCGGCAGACGAAACAATCCGGCCGATCCTGAAACGGGTGCAAAACCTTTGTGCGTGAATAACCCGATTCACCACATGGAGTTGCCTGAGTTGTTCATGGAGTACATCGCCAGTATCACGGGCAAATCACCCTCCACCACCGGAGCGGGTTCAGAGGGAGCGCTCACCAAAGGGCCCTTCAACGCTCTGTTGCCGATCTACGATTTGAACAACGCTCTGGTATCCTATTTGGCAACCGAGCAACCTGCTTTCATCACCGCAGCGGCTTATGTGGGACCTAATTTCCGGGTGGATCACGATATCAGTTTGCTGGTGCCAGAAATCTGGTGTCGCCTCAAACCTGAAGAAACGGATCCTGCCTTTTTGATAAAAAATGGCTACATGGAAAAAATCACTGACTTTGAACATCAAGGGGAAACCGTTCTGGCGAGCCGTTTAGGTTATCGCATCACGATGAAATTTGTGCGCATATTCTTTGGACGCGTTTTCAACAACCCAGACTCAGTGTTCAGTGAGGAAATGCTCAAGCCTGAATTGCAGGACATGGACGCCTTTGCCTTGGGAATGAAAACCATCGTGGCGGCACATCAAGCATCTGCCCTGCATTACTTCGAGGACGGCAGTATCGAAGACGCTTGCCCGCCGCTCAAAGCGCTACTACACATCATGGCATACGGAGAGTATGAAGACAAAGATCTCGAAGCTTCGGAGATTCGCCAGCTGTTCACTCGCGATGCTATGCTCAACAGCGACTGGTATCAACAGCGTTTGCTAAGCCAGCAAAAGCAAGATGTGAAAGCTTGGCAGGGACATGTGGAGTATTTGCAAGATTTCCTCGCTAAAAGCAGTCACGCTAAAGTTGCCAAAAAGCTGGATATTAAATCACGATTATCAGGCGCTCGGCAACAACTCGAAACGGTCAGTGATGGCGCTTACCTCACTAGCTTGATAGGCTCTCTTGGTCGCCAACCGATTGAGTGACTGCGGTGGAGCTTTTAGCCTACCCGCCTGAGCGGGTAGGCTATCACATCTACGCCTTCGGAATAGAGCGCGTTAGCAGGAGGCTGCTCTGTCACGGAAATGCCAGCCTGTTTGATGGGTTCCATAGAATAACTCGACAGCTCAACTTTTTGCAGCGGATAGGGGGGGTGGTAAACTCTGCCAGTGTACAACTTCTCCCGTTTTGTGTCTGAGGCAAAGAGCAGGTAGCGCTCCGCTAAAAAATATTCCAGAGTACCAGGTTCAGCGGTAAAAACATCGCCGGTGCCACGGTAGCGGTAGTCCGCTTGTTGCTCTATTGCGCTACCTTTACGCAAACAGCAGTATTGAATCTCCCCATTCTCGGTCTGCTCAGCCTGCATGCGTGCTTGAGTGTAAGGCATGCAAAAAAAACGCTGCCCCAAATACGCAGCTAGTGCCCGATTGGTATCCAGTGAGAAAAACCAAACCCCAGGCTGTCCTTTTTCGTCATGAACGTAAGTTCTGACATTGAGCTCCAAGAAGTTGGAAATCCAAGGCGCGGTTGGTAAAAAACGCGGGCGGATATGGCGCATGTAAAAAGGCACCACTCCGACATAAGCCTGTCCTTCAAAAGTATCCACCTTCAGTCCCGAGGGTAGCATCTTTTGGATTTCATCTACATCCACCTTCCAGTGCAGAAAGAGCAGCTTCTGCCAGCTCTGATACATCACATGTGTCCTGCCCTCTGGACGTCGAGTCAGATTTTGCCGATCTTCCAGGGTAGGGCTTGTTTGACTTGCTGACATTCGATTCAGATCATTATAGAACTAGGACGCTTGCCAAGCGTCGTTCCAGAAAAAAGCTACGTGAAGTCGTAGAGCTCCAAGCAGCGCCTGCCTCGACATCGCGGCACTACTTTGAAATGATGCCCTACTCCGCACCGCCTTCGCCAAGCGCGATCAGTTGGGTCACGGTGACAAATTTATAACCTTTGGCTAACAAGCGGTCGAGTGCGTTAGGCATCGCGGTGATCGTGGGTGCGTGAATGTCGTGAGCGAGGATGATGGCTCCCTTGGTGGTCGCAGAGACGATGCGGTTGGCGACGACTTGCGAGCCAGGGCGCTTCCAGTCTTGAGGATCGACTGCCCACATGATCGAGGGGTAGCCAAATTCTTGCTTGATGCGAGTGCGCAGCCCGCTATTGGTCGCACCGTAAGGCGGGCGCATTGTCTTAGGAGGCACTCCAGTGGCTTGCACGATGGCGCGATGGGTGAAGCCCATTTCACTGCGAACTGCGGCTGCAGATATTTTGGTGAGGTAGGCGTGAGTCTTGGTGTGGTTACCGATTTCATGCCCTTCGGCGATCATGCGGCGAAGAATGTGCGGGTAGGAAGTGGCGTTGGTGCCAACCACGTAGAAAGTTGCTTTGATATTCCGCGCTTTGAGGATATCGAGCAGACGAGGCGTATTCACTGGATGCGGACCGTCATCAAAAGTCATCGCCACATAAGGCTCACTGACACTGACTCGTGAATAAGACAATTTGTTGCCAGTACCACCGCGTGGGGCGCTGACCGATGGGTTCCAACCGCGATCTACGGATTGGTAAGAGGCGGTGCCGCCGCTCGTTCCGGGTTTTTTGGTTTTTTTATCATTACCGCCAGCGACAAAAACTTGATCGCGCTTATCGATCGCTAACTCTTCCGGAGTTTTACAAGAGGGTAGCAGTATTGCGATCGTGAGAGTGATCGCTGCGACAGACAAAAATCGCAGTGATAAACAAGTGTAGGAAGTAGCCACAGGTAGAATGGGGTGAAGAATGTTAGAAAACAGATTGTTAAAAAGTGTTTAATATAGCTTACATTGTTGAAACGGCAACAAGCACTTTTGACGGCAAGCTCATACGGGACATTGATCGAGTTGGCGCACCCAAATGGGGTCAGTCTAAAAACCGTTGCAGCAAGGGGCGAAGCTTTTCGCAGGTGGTTTCTGGCCAGTGCTGCGGGTCGGTGAACAAAGCGCTGTCTAAAGAGCTATGCTCTGGCCAGTTGGCTTCGGTGGGGATTTTTTCTATCGCAGCGGAGATGATTTTTTTAGCCGCAGCCGCATTGGCTTGTAGGTGTTCGACAACTGCATGGGCGCTGACGGCCTGCTCGTCCACTTTCCAGCAGTCATAGTCGGTGATCATGGCAAGGGTCGCCAAGGCGATCTCAGCTTCGCGCGCGAGCTTGGCTTCGGGCAGATTGGTCATGCCGATCACGTCAAAGCCAAGCTTGCGGTTGGTCTCTGACTCCGCGCGGGTGGAAAAAGCCGGTCCATCCATGTTCACATAGGTGCCGCCATCGTGAATGCGGAAGTAGAGGTCGCGTCCGCAATCGGCTAGAATCTGACGCAAGTCGGTGGCAATCGGGTCGCTGAACCCTATGTGCGCGACGATGCCTTCGCCAAAGAAAGTGTGATCACGGCGCTGACTGGTGCGATCAAAAAATTGATCGGGCAAGAGGATGTCCTGTGGATGATATTGCTCCTGCAGACTGCCCACTGCGGTGACGCAGATGATCCAGCGCACGTTCAGCGAGCGCAGCGCCCAGATATTCGCGCGGTGATTCAGCTCCGATGGCAGCAACTTATGCCCGCGCGCATGACGTGGCAAAAAATAGACTTGCCTGCCAGAAAATTGGCCGCCGATGATGGCGTCCGAGGGACTGCCAAAGGGGGTTTCGATAAGGATTTCTTCGTTTTTTTCAAATCCGTCCAGCTCGTAGAGACCCGAGCCCCCAATGATGCCAATCGCAGGGGTGGATGCTGGGGTTTGATGTTCAGAATGCGTGCTCATATTTTCTTGTGACTAAAGAGCGGTCTGCTAGTGGAATCCACTGGATTTTTTCTCTTACGCGGCTAAGTTAGCAGCACGCGACGCTATCACTTCAGCTTCGTGCGTATATTATCTTTTCACTTTTATTTCTTTCAACATGGCTCGTCCTTCTAACTTAACGATGTGTTCCTTCTGCGGCAAAAGCCATTCGGAAGTGAAAAAACTCATTGCTGGCCCTGGCGTTTATATTTGCGATGGCTGCATTATTGTTTGTCGTGGTATTCTCGATAAAGAGTTGGGTGAAGGCGAGGAAAAAAAGAGCAGTCAATCTTTCCATGTGCCTAAACCCAAGGAACTATTTGAAGAACTCAATAAGTTCGTGATTGGTCAGGATCACGCTAAAAAAGTTTTGTCGGTCGCCGTCCACAACCATTACAAACGCACCATCGTGCAGGGCAATCTGTCTTCTCTGGGCAAAAAAAAGGGAGCTAATCGTTTTTCTGCAGAGTTCGCCGATGTCGAGATCGAAAAAAGCAACATCATGCTGATCGGTTCGACAGGATCTGGTAAAACGCTGCTCGCCAAAACTTTGGCACGCATCTTGGATGTGCCTTTTTGCATCGCAGATGCTACGACATTGACCGAAGCGGGCTATGTCGGTGATGATGTGGAGAACATCATTCTCAGACTTTTGCAACAATCCGATTACGATGTTGAACGCGCGGAGAATGGCATCATTTACATCGACGAGATCGATAAAATCGGTCGCAAAACGGAAAACGTCAGCATCACTCGTGACGTATCGGGTGAGGGAGTGCAACAGGGTTTGTTGAAGATTTTAGAAGGCTCTGTCTGCAATGTGCCGCCACAAGGTGGGCGCAAACATCCGCAGCAAGAATACATCCAGGTCAATACCGAGAAGATCCTGTTCATCTGTGGCGGGGCGTTTGTCGGCTTGGAAGAAATCATCGCTCGTCGCACAGGCAAAAATGTATTGGGATTTGGCGCAACTGCCGCAGAGGAGGAAGTCAGCGAGGCTAAAGTGAAAGCGGAAGAGGAAAAAGCCCTCAATCCGCTTGCAGGCGTGACGCCAGAAGATCTCTTGGGCTTTGGCTTGATCCCAGAATTTGTCGGCCGTTTGCCCATCATTTCAGCTTTGGACGAATTGACCGAGGAGCAACTGGTGAAGGTATTGACTGAGCCCAAAAACGCCATGGTCAAACAGTTCCGCAAACTGCTTTCGATGGATGGAGTGGATTTGGAGGTTCGCAAAGACGGTCTAGAGGCGATGGCAAAACAAGCGATCGAGCGCGGCACTGGCGCTCGCGCCTTGCGCTCCATTTTCGAAAAATTGATGCTCGATGTGATGTTTGAAAGCCCTAGCCGCAAAGGCGAAAGCAAAGTGGTCATCACCAAAGCGATGGTGGAAGGCGAGAGCGAAGTGAAGATGAAGCGCAAATCATCCAGCAAGGACGCGGCTTAAAACGATTATCCAAAGAACCTCAAATTAAGACTTCAAAAAATTAAGCTGCTGTGGTAGATAATAGCAGACACGGCTCCGATAGCAGCCAATTGCCACATTGATCTATTGATTTTGACTATTAAAACATGAGTGATCCCGTCATCCCACAACTTCCTGCACTCGGCTTTGCTGCCGACCTCAACGAACAAGCGCGTAAAGCACTGGGCGAATTTGGTGAATTTGTCACCGTCAATGACGGTGAGCATTTGATCGAAGAAGGTCAGCCACAAGACTCCTTGTTCCTTATCATCATGGGGAACTTCCACGTCTCTACCAAAGCGACTGGACGCGACGTATTGCTCGGTCAGCTCAAAACGGGCAACATGATGGGTGAAGTGAACATTTTTGATCCAGGCTTGGCAAGTGCCTCCGTATCGGCTCACAGCTTGTCACAAGCCTGGAGGATCGACCGCTCATCGTTGGAGCAATTTCTTGAAGAAAATCCCAAGGCAGCCGCTCGAGTTTTGGTCGGCATCGCTACTCAGCTCAGCAAACGCTTGCGCAAGACTAATGAGAAAGTCGCCATGGCTCGCGAGGCGATGATGGATTCTTTCTAAGTGGGTTTGGCAAATCCGCGTAGCTATTAGAACTGCAACGATAAGCCGATCGTGGGTCCTAGCGAGTTGAGCCCAGGGTTGCGCTCGGCTTGACCTTGATTGGAAAGGTGTTGGAACGACAGCCCACTGGTGAGCAGTAGATTGTGGGTCAGACGAAAATGCGCTCCCGCTTGCATATACCAATTGAAGGTGAAATCCTGACCTTGCCCGCCTATGATGTCGGTCGAATCGACCCAGCCAGCACCCCCACCTATATAGAAGTAGAGTGAGAAGTTTTGCTCCTCATTCCACCACTCTAGAGTCGGGCCGCCAGAAAAGCCTAAATAATAACTCTCAGCACCCTTGGCAAAATATTGAGCCAAGAAGCTGAGTCGGTTACGAATTATCATGTCGCCGCCGGCAAATTTCCAGTTGCGAAAGGGCAGGTAGCGCCACGAGACGGTTTGCGGCAAGACGACGTAATCGAGATCCGTGCTATTGCCGACTTTCCATAAACCAGCGGTTTCAAAATCTATGAACCAGGAATCGAGCACGTCTTTAGATTTTTCTGTATTATGGCCAATGGCACTGTGAGTCTCATCTGCCTCCGCTTGGAGGTTGCGGTGAGGCAACAAGAGCAGCGTGATAGCTAGGCTGAAAACGAGGCTAAATGAATAGGTGTGTGTGTGGGTCATATAAAGTTAAGGGCCAGTAGTTTAACCGAAATCCAGTCGTTTGACGAGTCCAAAACGATGATGTAAGCGCGCGAACCATAAAAAAGTCCTAAAGCGCCATCGCAAAGCCCAAGGCAAATCAAGCCGTCCAGCTAAAATCGCATTGATCGCGCATGGCCACTGCCATTTCCCATCTGGCTGGAGTAAAATCTCTATAAAGGAGCGTTGATAAAATAATTCGATAACCTCTCGATAGCGACTCAGGCTCTTACACGTCTGTTTTTCATAGCGGCGCATCGCTGGGCTCAAGCACTGATTCGAGTCTAGCGCCTCCACCAAAGCAGCAACAGCATCGCGAGCGGTGACGCAAGCCAAATACACTCCAGATGAAAAAACGGGGTCAATGAAACCGACAGCATCACCTATGCGCATCAAGCGTGGACCGATCAGTTTCTCATTGGAATAAGAGTAATCACTGGTCACTCGTATCGGGCCGATCCGCGCAGAGTTTTTCATCATTTGCGTTAAACTAGGGCTAGAATCCGCCGCTTGCTGGAAAAGTTCTTCGGGATTCAAATCAGATTCTTTCAAATCTTCTCGATCCAAAACCAGGCCGATGCTGACTTTTTTCTCACTGAAAGGGATGATCCAAAACCAAGAGTCGCCAAAACAAGCGATGTGCGTTTCGTTGAGTTGCTGCTCTCGGTCAGTGAAATCCACCCCGGTGAAGTGTCCGTAGATGGCAACTTTCTGTAAATGCGGGTAGTATTGCCGCAATTTTTCTCGATTGGCGGTGAAGTTGACCAAGCCGGAGGCATCTAATAAAAATGAAGCGCTGAAAGTTTCTTCATGCTCACTGCTGGCGATGACAGAAACTCCATCCTTGTCGGAAATGGTGTAGCTGTCCACCGTCCAGCCCTCCTTAACCTCTGCTCCACTGTCGCGAGCATGGTCGAGCAGAATTTTATCAAAAATCGATCTTTCTACCTGAATGGCTTCGCCTACCTCGGTGAAAACTCCTTCAGCAAAAGTGATCGCATTTTCTTGGTCGCCTTTGGCGAGTGAAAAACGCCCCCCTTTTTTAGTCATGAAATCAGCCTCTTGTAGAGCAGGCATCACGCCCATTTCTTCAAAAATGGGCATATTGTAAGGCAGCAATGATTCGCCAATATGAAATCGAGGGAAGTGCTCTTTCTCCAAAATCAAAACGCTCTTACCAGCTTTCGCCAGATAGGTCGCGGCAGTCGCGCCAGCGGGGCCTCCCCCGATTATGATCACATCATAGTGCATGCCTCAGAGAGTTATCGTTACCTCATTTTATCGCTTGGATCGCGGCGACGATGCTATTCACGTCTAGTAAAATCTTTTTAGCAGCTTCGGCGTCGGAAATTTTAAGCCCAAAGCTTTTCTCCAAACCTACCACTAACTGCAAGGCATCTACGGAATCCAAAGCGATGCCTTCAGGATCAAAAAGTGGTGCATCATTTGCGATATCGGCTACTTCTTCTTGAAGCATCAGTTCTTCGATCATGACCTCTTTGACTCGTTGGCTGAGGTCTTTTTGCGTATTTTCTGTATCTGTCATGATTGGCTAAGTGAATTCAACCACGGTTTTATCAAATGGCTACGCATTTTAGGGAAAATGCGGTATTTTTTTGTCTGTCATGAGTTCCCTTGCCATCAGGTTTGCATGCCGCCATGCTGAGTAGTAAGCATGATGGAGATTTGTTCTAAATCAATCCATTGTGTATGATGCTGTAGAAAACCCTTATTATGAAATACCTCCGTATCGTATCATTTTTTGCCGCTTCCATTTTTCTGGCACTGTCCACTCCAGCGATGATCGCTGGATCAAAAAAAACCCGCCGATGGTAGCTAGGTCTTTTTCCTCAGGTTTTACTGGAGAGTGATAAGTTAGTGGATTGCGCATCACCCGGCAAAGCGCATGGACTCAGCCCTCTTTCTATCGATTCTTGAAGATATGAATTTCTCGATGATTCCCCCAGTTATTGAACCTTTGAGAAAATAGGGAAGCGTGTTCCATAAGGCTTTTGAGACAACAGACTCAGAGGGAAGGATTCCAGGGCGAATCGTGCGAATCCATGATCCAAAATGATTCCACACATGCTGAGTTTGGGTCATAGCAAGATACTGAAGCATCCCTTGCGCAATGAGGCCGACCTGAACAAAGCAATGGTATGCTTTCACTTTCCGATTAACCTGATCCCGATACCATTGCTCTTTCCTGTGTAAATATTGGTTCCCATTTTTTTGTTTTAACGGAGTCATTTCAGCCATCCAAAAATGATAACCAAAGGCTCCGACATTGTGAATGGCGTGCTTGAAAGTCACTTCAATCTTAAAGCGCAATGAGTAAAATTTAATCATCTCAGCCGGGGGCATCGATAGGTCGGAGCTCATTAAAATCATATGACCTCTTTTTGGGTGTTTTACGAGGACGAAGCGGATGAGCTTACCAAAAGGTTTCCAAACCAGATCCTTACAAAGATATTCAACTTGCACATTTTCACCGTAAAGTTTGCAGGTGAGCTTTGTGAAAGTCGCAGAGGAAAACAAGTCTGCGAGCTTGATTTTTGTGCCATACAATTTGGGGCGACCTCTTTTTTTTCGAGCAGGAATATCCGCTTTTTCATAGGCAACAGCATTCGTTCGAACTTTGCTTATAAGGATAGAGCCATGAGCAACAAGTGACCTGAGCATTTTTCCATTGGCGTAATAAGCATCAGCTAGAAGAAGGAAT
>JAKISY010000060.1 GCA_021648365.1 Verrucomicrobiales bacterium | reverse complement strand
GCATGGATTGGCAATCCGTGTATCCCGCAAACCACCC
Source organism: Verrucomicrobiales bacterium (assembly GCA_021648365.1). GTDB lineage: Bacteria > Verrucomicrobiota > Verrucomicrobiia > Verrucomicrobiales > DEV007 > JAADHD01. Next base: position 30,397 of record JAKISY010000060.1, on the reverse strand, counting down.
CCAACCCACGCAATACCATTGCGTCCCACATCCCACCTTCCTTGCTCTCATCCATCAAAAATCATCAATCGAAACTCGCCACTCGCCAATCAGTTCCTCCCACCACCATCCATTAATCCCCCTCCCCGTAGTGCGGGCTTCCCAACCCGCAACATCCCACCCTCCCGCAACCCACCTCACCCCTCGGCAGGTGAGGACACCTACCAGCCTAAACTCCTACCAGCCTTCTTCATTCACTCCAACAACTTATCAAAGGGCAAACGCACAAACACCCCACCCTCTTTCAGCGTCTGGTGCAGTTGCAAATACGCTTTGAAATCATCACCCAACAGCGACTCCAGCTGCGAGGAGGTCATATCGTCCGTCCAACTTTCCATCAAAGCTTCAAAAGAATCCTTCTGCAGCGGATACTCAATGATCGAATAATCCTCTATTTTCGCCATCTTCGCCGCTACCTCAACTGCCCGATCTAATCCACCCAGCTCATCGACCAAACCAATCTCCAAGGCGTCTTTGCCAATCCACACACGCCCCTGCCCGATCTCATCCACCTGCTCAAGCGTCATGCCACGCCCAGCAGCAACCTTACTGATAAAGTCAGCATACACATTCTCCACCGAATCCTGAATCGCATTTTGTTCAAACGCATCCATCGCCCGAAAGCCTGACGCCACATCAGCGTGACTGTTGGTATTCACCGTATCTGTAGTGATACCCAATTTATTATTGAGCAAACCTCCGAAGTTAGGCAACAAACCAAAAACTCCAATCGATCCCGTGATCGTACTCTCATCCGCAATGATGCGATTCGCTCCACAAGCAATGTAATACCCACCCGAAGCCGCCAGATTCCCCATCGACACCACCACAGGCTTCTGCTTTTTAGCCAACTCGATCTCTCTCCAAATCACGTCCGAAGCCAACGCGCTGCCTCCTGGCGAATCCACCCGCAGCACAATGACCTTCACCTTTTTGTTATTTCTCGCTTTGGCAATCGCTTTGGAAATCGTCTCCGCCCCCATGAACCCCTGTTTGCTCTTCCCCATACCAATGCCACCACTGGCATACACCACCGCTATTTGATCTTGATGACTATCCACTCCCGCAACCTTAGCAGCAGCCAAAGACTTCGCATACTTACCAAGCCTAAGCCTACTCAAAGAATCTTCAGCCTTGACCTCAGACAACTCCTTCAACTCAGCCACGAATTCATCTCGGTAACGCAAATGATCGACCAAATCCAAAGCTTTAGCATCTTTAGCCGAGCGCACCTTCAAGCCATCCGCAATAGCATTGATCTCAGCACTGGAAATCGAACGCCCCTCAGCGACACCCTCCACCATTTTATCCCACAGCGCCGTCACATACTTGCTCACCTGCAGCCGATTTTCAGGACTCATTCCCTCTAAAATAAACGGCTCCACCGCCCCCTTAAATTTGCCGTGACGGATCACCTGCACCTCCACCTCGAGTTTTTCCAAAGCCTGCTTGTAAAACATCTGCTGACTGCTCAGACCTTGTAACTCCAAGGCTCCGGCAGGATTAAGACTGATCGAATCTGCCACCGTCGCCATATAAAATGCCTTCTGCCCCATGTAGTCCGCATAAGCGCGCACCGGCTTGCCCGATTCCTTGAATTTCTCCAAACCATTACGGATTTGATTCATCGTAGCAAAACCCACATTCACCTTACTCATGTCCAGATAGATCCCCGTGATACGATCATCATCAGCCGCCGCATCCAAACTCCTCAACAAGTCATTCAACCCAATCTGCGGGATCGCTCTCATCGTAGCAAAATCAAAACTCGTAAAAGGATCCTTATTACTGCGATCCGTGATCACCTCCTTGAAGTCCATGTAAAGCCAGGAGTTCTTCTTAACCTCCACTGGCCCCTGCTCCGCGCCCGAAATAATCAAACCAATAAACCCCACAAAAGTGATCATCGCCAGTGCCCCCAGCAAGAATAGAGTGACTCCCAATCCTAAGATCGTAGCCATCGTCATTTTGAAAAATTGTTTCATAGTCTGTTTTTATCTGAATTAGGAAGCATCACAACTAAGGCGCAGAAATGCGAAATTTCATCTGAACACTTGTTTTGACCGCAATCGTGCCTGGCGCTATGTATATGCTTCCATACACTGGAAAACTTTTAAGCGTTACGGTATCCGTTGCGGCTCCTTGTTGTTGTTCTTCTATTAAGATCGGTCCACCCAATGATATCCCCGCAGCCTTAGCGAGCGCTATCGCCTTTTTTTTAGCTACCTTGATGGCCTCCACCCGTGCATCGTTTTGATGCTTGATTCTTTGTGATGTATCGTAAGACATTTTAAAAACACGCGTATCTGACAATTTAGCTATTCCCAACCACACAGAGCTATATTTCTTCAAATCCCTGAATTTAAAGATGATTGTGCTGGAAGCATTATACCTCTTTTTGATGTGCACAATATCTCCGGGAACCGCGCGTACACCAGGAACCGAGTGTTCAGTAAGTCTAGTATGAGAACTGGCAATGTCCTTTTCAGCTATTTCCTGATTTCTAAGAAATTTCAGCACCTTTCCCACCTTTTGATCATGTGCCTCTATCACTGACCCGAATTCCTTGTCTTTAGTTGATATCGAAAGGCTCCAAATCATTTCATCAGGCACTACTCTGATTTCTGCTGTGCCAAATACCGACACGTGCGGAATCTTAAAATCTTCCGCAAAAGCACTTACGCACATGCCAAGCAACAAAACGAATACAGTTGTTAGTTTTTTCATAGCTACGCACCTTCTCAAACATTAACCCCAATAACAAGAGTATTGATTCACAAACTTCACTTCTCCTCGCCTCCTTACACCAAAGGTGGTCTCGTTTTCCGTAGTGCTGGCGACTCGACACCGCTTTTCCAGAGCGGCTACCTTTATCGTAATCGATCCTCCAAACTTGCCATAGATCGTTTCACCTGTAATCCGAATACCATGACATCTTTAGAAATCGAAAAATTCAAACACTAACCTCGCTCGCAGGTCTGATATATAATACTCTCACAACTTTCTTCTTCTTCTTTATCAGTGATAATCAGTGCCATCAGTGGTTCAAAATTCTTATCCCGTAGCTTAATCTAGCCTAAAACCTAGCTTTCCGCCTATCGCTTTCAATTAAATTTGTTCTCTGCCCCATAAGTCTTATGCTGCCACTGACATGTTGACGACACTGAAAATCAAAAACCTAGCTTTAGTAGATGACCTGACCTGGGAACCTGGTTCAGGTCTCGTGTGTGTGACGGGTGAAACGGGCGCCGGCAAATCGATGATCGTCGGAGCCTTGAAGCTCATCCTCGGCGAACGCGCCAACCACGACTTGATCCGACGCGGCGAGACTCATTGCACCGTTGAGGCAGTTTTTCAGCTCAGCAATCAAGATCAAGTCAATCAGCTGCTCGAAGATGCAGGACTCGATACCTGCGACGGCGACAGCTTAGTCCTCAAGCGCAGTTTCAGCAAAAACGGCAACAAACAGTTCATCAACTGCTGCGCTTCTACCCTCTCCGTGCTCAAATCTCTCGGCGACCTGCTAATCGACCTGCACGGCCCGCACGACCACCAATCCCTGTTGTCGCGCGAACGCCAACTCGCCATGCTCGACGAATACTCTCAACTCGGTCAAGCCGCCCAAACCTACCGCCAAACTTGGCGCGAGTGGCAACAGGCACTCAGCAACTATCAAAATCTCCGCGACGCCGATCGCGCAAGCGAACAAGAACTCGACTTACTACGCTTCCAGGTAGATGAAATCAACACCGCACAACTGGACGTGCAAGAAGCCCTAGACCTCGACGCGCGTTATAAGTTAGCTAATAACAGCAGCCGACTGCTTGAAGCTGCCCAAGTCGCAGGATCGCAACTCAAACAAACGATCTTGCCCGCCCTGAGCGAAGTGCGGCGCGCTCTGCGTGATCTTGAGCAACTCGACAGCAGTGCGCTAGAGCTGACCAGCGGCTATGACTCTGCTCACATCGAACTAGAAGAGCTGCAACAAGCCTTACTCGGCTACGTCGAAAACCTCGACAACGATCCCGAATCCCTGCGCGCCATGGAGCAACGCATCGACCTGCTCGAAACCCTGCGCCGCAAATACGGACACAACATCGAAGACGTCATCGCCCACGGTCAAAAAGCTGCCGCCAAGCTCGCTAGCATCGATCATCGCGGCGACGAATTACAGTCTTTGCAAACTCTGGCTGCTAAACTAGAAAAAAAAGTAAGCAAACAAGGGCAGAGCCTATCAAAAAAACGCCGCAACTCCGCCCCTCTGCTCGCCAGAGAAATATCACGTCACCTCAAAGATCTCGGCTTCAAACAATCCCAATTCGAAATCCAACTAGAACCCGTCCACTCCCCCGAACTGCGAGGATTGGAACAGGCCGATTTCGTTTTTGCCCCCAACCCCGGCGAGCCGCCCAAACCCCTGCGAGTGATCGCCTCCAGCGGAGAAATGTCACGAGTGATGTTAGCCGTCAAAAGCGCGCTAGCCGAACAAGATCAAATCCCGCTGATGGTTTTTGACGAAATCGACGCCAACGTCGGCGGCGAAATCGCCCATGCCGTCGGCGCAAAGATGGCGTCCCTCGGAGCTGCCCATCAAGTGATCGCCATCACCCACCTGCCTCCAGTTGCCGCCTCCGCGCATTGCCATTACCTTGTGCGCAAAGAATTCAGCAAAAACAGCACCCGCTCGACGCTCAATCAAGTGACAGCTGATGATCGCGTAGCCGAATTGGCACGCATGTTGGGCGGCGGCAGCGATTCTGCCTTAGCCCACGCCCAAACCCTGCTCGCTGATAAAAAAAACTAAGCCAACTTCCCTAAACTTCACCCCATCAGGCAGCCATGCCGACCCAACGCACTCCATCCCCCAAACTCACCCCACACCCTCCTTCTAGCGTGGGCAAGGTGGAACTTGCCCCTCCACCATTCTCCCCTGGAGTGGCGCACTCCTGCGTGCCCGCGACAACTCCACCAACGCCCGATCCTCGCCGGCACTGTCATTCGCAAAACTACCGGCAAGTCATCACCGCCATCCTTATCGGTCTTGCCCTATCCAGTATTTCCATCTCCGCCATCGCCTCTACGGAACCCGCGCCCGCCTCTACAAAAAAAACCACCCCCTCCAGCAAAGCCTGGAGCTCAGCCGATACCAAAATTGCCAACCATTACCTGCAAATTTTACAAAGCAGTCCAGAATACGGCAAAGTTTTCAATCTGCTCTGGGATCTCTATCGCAGCCATCAGCAACAGGATTTGTTATTCGATTATTTGGCCCAAGTCGCCGCCCAACCCGATGCTGCTGTCGCCAAAATCCTCTATGCTCATTTGTTGAGAAAAGATCAACAGCTCGAACAGGCAAAACAATACTACCTGCAAGCTCTCAAGATCGATCCCAACAACTTCTACGCCCTGCGCGGCACCGCTGAGATTTTTGATCAACAAGAAAATACCCAACTAGCCCTCAGCTACTACGATCAACTGCTCAAGTTGCTGCCCTCTCAGCACAAAGATGCGCTAGCCCTTATACTGCGACGCGCCGACCTGCTCAAATCCGAGCAACGCATCGACGAAGCGGTCGAAGTTTGGAATCTTTTGCTCAAGCAATACCCACAAGACAAAAAATTACGCACTCGCCTGATCGCTCAACTGTTAGAAGTCGGTCGCACCGAACAGGCGATTCGCATCCTGATTGAGCAATCTCAATCCAGCGACCCGCAGGAAAAACTCAGTGCCCTAGAAACCCTCAGTGGACTCTACGGTTTCATCGACGACTTCGACCGCGCCACCGAAGCCACCCAAAAGGCGATGCGCTTGTTGCACTACAAAGACTACCGCTATGATCGTTTTTTCGCCAAACAAGTGAGATTATACGAACGCTTTGAGCGCTTAGCAGAACTGGAAAAAATCCTCCTCGACCAAAACACTCGCCAATCCAACAGCGAACACAGCCTGCGCGATCTCGCTGATTTTTTCCGCCTCACCGCCAAACCCAAACAAGAAGAAATCTGGGTGCAAGCTCTCACCCTCAACCAACCCGACGACCCGATCTACGCCCTGCGACTAGCCGAGCTATTGATCGAAAACGAAAAATTTCTCGCCGCACAAAAACAGTTAGACCTACTGCTAAAATCGCAAAACCCACCGCCACTCAAATTGATCTTCATGCGCGCCCTCACTGCCCTGCATAGCCACGGCAAAGACGCTGCGCAAAACGTGCTCAAAAACTACCTCGCGACCGTCCAGAAAAACCAAGCCCCCCCTCCGCCTGAAACTCTAACACGCCTCATCCAATTCGCCCAACAGCATTACCTTGACCAGTTGGTCGAAGATTTACTACTACAGAATACCTCAGAAAAAAATACCCCCTCCGAACAAGACTTGCAAACGGGCAGATTAGCCTTGGCTCGTTTTTTCCATCAACGCGGACGTAGCCAAAAAGCCAAAGAAACGATCCACGCCTACCTCGCGCAAAACGCTGCCTCTGATAAATATCAACCCCAGCGCCTACTCGAAGCCGCCAAGCTCTATGCAGAACTCAAATTTTTCGGTGACGCTCAACAAGTCTTATTGCAGGCTTTGGAAGTCTCGCCTGATGAAAAAATTCGCAAAGAAACCTTACTGCTACTCGCATCCGTGCAGCACGAAGCCAAAGAGACCGACCTTGCACTCGCCAGCTACCAACAACTCTGGGATCAAGCGACCACCCTCAGCGAACAAAGCGAAATCGATCAACACCTCTTCAGCCTACTACGAGCACTGGTAAAAGCCCCCCTACCCAACACCTCCCCAGCGATCTCCCCCCTACTGATGGGACCCCCTCAAACCCTAGCAGAGCACCGCCGCCTCGCCATCGCCGCCAGTCGCAGCGCGAGCCATCTGAACCTGCAAGAGCCTCTACCAAAAAAATTGCTCAACTTCTACGAAAAAATCAAACAGCAAGCTCAACAACACCCTGACCTGAGCCACAAATACCGCGTAGCTTGGTGGGGGTTCAAGCTGCAAGACTATCGCGAGATGTACCAGCAACTCTCCGACTTGCACGATAAAAAAAACCCTAACATAGAAGTAGAGAACCTTATGTTAGAATTAGCCGAACTCACCGGCAATACCCTCCTGTCTGGAAAGAAACTTAAACTGCTAGCAGAAATCGACCCAGAAAACCGCAGCGAATACCTACGCCGCTGGGCAGAATTCCGCTTCAAGATGGAATACCAGGACCAAGCCGTTGAACTAATGGAAAAACTGGCACAACAGGACGACGCCAGCCTTAGCACCTTGAAATCACTGGTAGATTTTTATAAAGCTCAAGGCCGCGACGAAGATCAACTAGCCGTCTGGCGCAACGCCTATGACAAAGCGAGCATCGATCAAAAACGACAAATTGCCAAACAACTCACTTCCACCCTCTTGGGAATGGGAAAAGACGCGCAGGCTCTCGAAGTGCAACTCGATCTTATCCAATCCGAACGCGACCCATTTCGCCAACGCCGCCTTTTTGAAAGCCAGCTCACCCTAGCCAGCCGCAGCAAAAAACTCGACTGGCTCAAGAAACGCTACAGCGCCTTGATCTCTCAGTCTCCCTTCGATCCATTCTACCCAGAAGCCTTGGGGAAAATCTACCAAGCTTCTGGAGACAGCGATGGCGCCTACCAATTGCTCAAAAAAGCCTACTACATGTCGGATCAAAATCAGCAGTTACTAGCCCAACTAGGAGAACTGGCTAACCAATCCAATGACCTCAAGGCAGCTATTTATTATCGCCGACAACTGATCCTAAGCGACTCATCACAAGATAACCTCGAGAGTTGGCGACTGTTGATTTCCATGCTTGAAAAAGATCTGCGAGTCGCAGAAGCCGATCTCACCCGCCTGCGACTCGAAGGCAAGTTTTCTCGCGATGCAGAATTTTTGCAGCAAAGTGCCGATTATTACCTACAAACTCACCGCCCCCAAAAAGCTCAGCAAATCTATCTGAAATTAGTCAAACTGCGCCCTTGGGATGCTGCCTTATGGCTAGAATTAGGCTTGTTGCAAAATGATAATGGAGAAACATCAGCCGCGCTAACCTCTTTCCTTCAATCCCTCGCCAACAGCCGTCAAGACGCCTTGCCCAAACAGACAGCCCAACCCGCCCGCTCCTACTACCCCATCATCCCAGGACGCACTCAAGCCTCTGGTTCAGGAACTCAAAAAAACAAAACCCTAGAAAAACTCGCCAAAGGTCTGCAAGAATACCGCTTCCTCGAAGAACAACAACAGGACAACTTGAGCGCATGGTTAAGAAAGGATCATCCAGAATTCCAACGCAGCCCAACTGAGCGTTTTGCAGTCCGCCTCCGAGCAATCGAGGAGGCTGCCACTTTATCGCGACAAAACCCCGCACAGCTAAAAAAATGGCTCGCCGAGTGGGTTGCCCCCACCACTCTCGCCGCCGAAGAAAGGCTTTGGGCAGCCTTTTACGCTGGATCCTACCCACAAGCCCAAAATATCCTCGATCAAAATACACCGCCACATCAAAGCGATTCCCAGCGTTTTTGTTACGCTCTAATGAGCCTGAGAATGAATCACCTCGAAGCCATGCTGCAACAGGAAAAAACCAATGATGACAGCTCTTCATTTGCCGTGCTTTGCGCCTTTCTGCTGATGCAAGACAACCCTCGGCTGCTCACTCAAAATCAACTCGAATCCTTATTCAGCAAAACACCAGTCACCATCTCCATCGCCCGTCATCTGCAAAACAACTTGCAGCTCGATGGCAAAATCGAAGCTGCCTTCAAAGTAGCCCAAGCTCTCATCAACACTCAACCCAACCTCGACGCCGACTTCCTTTACAAAACCGCCCAGTCCGCCGAGTGGCTAGGACTGCCCCTACAACGACTCTATTGGTTGCAACGCAGTCACCAACGTATCGAACCCAATCTCATTCGTGGTTTGCCCGTCTCGTTTTATGGCATCACTTCAGAACTCTACGCCTTACAAGAGAGCGCACAGGATAAAACTGCGGTGTTAGAAGTCTTGCGAGACAGAATCACGCAGCACCCTGCCAGCAGTCCAGAAGCCATCCTAGAAGCTAAGCTCAATCTCGCCATGATCGCAGCAGACCGCGACGGCGTGCTCAGTGCTGTGCGCGAACTCAGCCAAGTCCTCATCGAGGGCGGCCTGCCTAGAAGCTCCAACCTTACCAGGAACTACATCCAGATCGAACATTGGATCGGCATGGAGCGGCTGCTCAACGTGCACGTTCGTCATCTTCCCAAGTGCGTAAGCCCCGATGACTTCTACCACGCCATGAGCCCCGTAGATCATGTCACTACCCAAGATGCAGGAGTCACGGCTCAGTATCAACAATTCTCCATGGCACGCCTGATGTGGCGCTTGATCGACAAAAACCCGCCAGAGCGCCGCCAAGTGATCGCCAAGTTCATCCCTCGCTTGCAAGACGAGACACTCATTCTCGAACTAGCTCGCACCCTAGAAGCCCGAGGATTCTATCGCGAATCCATCCCTATCTATCGTCAACTCATCGCTAGCGATCCGGATGATTTCACCTTGATCCGCAACTTTTTCACCGCCTGCAGCAAAGCCCGCGACCATCAACCTGCCCTAAAACTTCTCGACCAATTTTTCAGTAAAGAACTGCCTCGCAGTTCAGGCATGACCTATCTTTATTTAGCACAAAGACACGCTCACTTTTTAGCCATGGCGCACGATAGCCAATCTCTAATCGCCTACAGCAAAAAGATACCAGCGATTTTTTCCGCAAGCGAAGACCTAGCACCTTCCGAGTTAGCTAATCAATACTACCGATCTCTGCTCACCTTCTATCAACAAAGCAAGCAAAGCGACAAAGAGCTCGCCACTTTGATGCAACTCAAAGCCCGCAAGGCGCTATCACGAGCCGACCACCTCGCAGCCGCGCACCTTCTGATCGCACAAAACCAAGTGCCGCAAGCCCAGCTATGGCTAGAATCTCTTAGCTTCAACCAAAGCCCATCCGAGGTAGATCTTCAAACCATTCGCCTGCTCTCCGACCTCTATTGCGAACAAGCCAAACCGCCTCAAGACCAACTTGCAGACCTCACTCGTCAGGCGCTCAAATACCAACAAGTCGATCTGATCCTACACCTCTGCAAACGACTCGAACAGGCTGGTTTGACATCGATGTCAGATAGCGCCCTACTTTTGGCTCTCAGAGCCGCCCCTGACAAGTCTGACGAAAAAAACGCCCTGTTGTTAACGCTGATCAAAAACCGTCTCAATCGAGGTATGGCAGTAGCTGAACTCGCCCCCCTGATGCGCAGGCTTCTCACTTCGCTGCAAACAAACTCACCACTTTGCCAAGATTGGTTCGAGCTTCTTCGTGCAGGAAAATTAAGCCAAACAGCAGCCTATCGTCAGGCTCTCAAACTCTCCGAACCTCAGCAACACGGCCAATATCCAAACATACTCTGGAAACTAAGTGTCCATTTACTCAATGACTCTAGCTCCTTAGCCCAAGGCATGATCGCTACTGACATCAGCGCAGACGACTGCCTGATCGCCTTGGAACAAATGGTCGCCGCCAAACAATACCCCGCTGCTAAGCAGCTACTCGATGACTACTCCCTCAGCCATCCCTACCCGCTCGGCTTGCAGAATCCAGAGAGGCTACTTAAAATACTCAACCAAATTCAAGATAAGCCCCGCATCACCTCCCTACACGCACGATTAATGCAAGAACCTAGCAGCGAATTATTTCGCAGATACGCCAGAATCTACGCCATACCAGGATTTCAGCATCGTCAGCACCTACCGCAAGCCTTCGCTCAAGCTGGCTACCCACAATTAGCAGAGTCACTCTACCTCGTCTACCTTGATGCGCTCAAGCAAGACGGACGCGCACCAGCAGCCTTTCTTATCCAATACGCACAATTCTCTATCCAGCAAAAAAACTACGCCATCGCAGAAGATGCCCTCCAGCAAGTCTTCCACCACAGCTCTAGAGCCGATCAGGCTAGCCTCGTCGATGCTGCCAAGACCCTCCGCACCCTGCACCAGCAATGGAAAAAAAATCAGACATTTGCCTCCCGCCTGCAACGCTACCACCTCAGCTCCGGTTTACGTCTGCTGATGGATTCTACCCACTAAACATTCTAATCCACCTCACAGATTCACCTTCACCACCGTTACTTTTTTGCCATACTCCATGCACAGTTCCCTTCACCAAAATGGTCACCCCACTAGGGATGACTCCTGCCGTGGCACCTCCCCATGCCGCCACCTGATGGCGCTGTTGCTATCTGCCCTCATAGCGTTGCTCGCCTGCAGTTGCACCCGCACCATCACCACCAAAAGACGATCTTACTCGATCTCAGGATCCGGAAGCGACGGCGCGCCCGACGACAGCGATAAAATGCGCGATCAATACGCCTCTGGATTCGAGCGCGGAGAGGACGGCATGATGAAATCCAACAAAAAGGAACTCTACAAAGACCAAAGCTTCCGTAATGCTAAAACCAACGGCAAAGGAGCTGAACACAAACTTTTCCGCAACGGCAAAAAAGATTGGTCGATGAAAGAATTCCGCACCCCAGAATACCTCACCCGACAACAAGACTACCGCACTAGAGAAAGCAACATCAGCAAAGACGCCCGCGAATCCGACGTCGATCGTTTCACCACCGCAGATGGTGACCAAGTCGCCCGCATCCGCAATAGGAAGTCGGGCTTCTTGGATTGGCTCAATCCTTTCAATAACAAAAGCGAGTTTTATGGCGCCAACAAAGGCTACCGCACGGGCGGTAACCGCACCGGTGCCAGAGCCATCTCCAGCGCTGCCGAACCCATCCCCATGAGCAGCATCGGAGCCGGCCCCCAAGACCAAGTCAATCAAAGCCTCAGCATGGATGACGTGAAAAAAATGCTCAACCCCGCCAGCTACCGCAAGCGATAGTGAACAAAGATCGACACTGCACACGATCTAAAACTCCAACTTCCTCTAGAATATCGGTGCCGTTACATTGGATGCATTTCATGGATTTTTCTTATCGACGTCCAAGGACTGGCACCCGCTACTGGGAGCGTGCTTCGACGAAAGGTTTAGTGGTTAAGGTTATCATAAATCTCGACTACGGGGCGGTAGCGGGTTGCCCAGCTCCGCCTTGTTCTGCTTTTTCATTTCTGCGCTGCGTTGCGGCCTTGCTAAGCTCAGCTATTGATCTATCCTTAAATAAGTTTCGCTGCCAACGCGTATAATCGAAAGGCTCACGCAAAATGAGGGCAATAAATCGCTCTGCCTCTACAGAACCTAATGTGGCGGAAAGGGCGGCTATGCCTTTCACACGAATTTCTGTATCAGTCATCATCATCTGCGAAATTGTAATCTACTGGATTGAGAATAGCAAGCTCAGGAATCAGGCTGGCTTTATTGAGGATACCTTTATCTGTGCTCAGAAAAATAGAACACTGGGCCTCGATGGCGCAAGAGAGATGGAGCGAGTCCTTCGCTTTAAACCCTAGTCTGCTGATGACTTCCGCACGTGCCACGACTTCAGGCGATTCAGAAACATCCATAGATGCTAAATTTTGCCATTGCGAGATACTGCAACGGCGATCTTCAAAAGGGTTGGCATCATTCTCGAAGTCCATTATGTAAGACCAAACAAGTTGAATGGAACCACTGCGGATTCTTTCCTGAACCACTAGTTTGGCTTCTGTCTCAAGTAAAACCCTTACTTGGGACTGCTCATCGAAAGGTCGATTGAAACAGCAATTATCTAGGTAAATAAGCATGACTGAATATTGCCATGAAAAAGTAGATCACTCAACATAATCTGGATTTTCACTGGGCTGATATTTTTTTGCAGAACGGTTGAGTCATCCTACGCCTGAGCGAGGGCGCGCTCCGACTTCTGAGTTGGTGGTTGAATGGTCATTAGGGTTTTGACCCGCGGCGGGTCAGTCGTTAGGATCGACGTCTTGTCCTCCTTGGTTTCGATTAGCGCCAGAAGAACTCCATTGGCACGAAAAGCCCCTTTGATGAATCAATCTTCCATGAACCATCAAATCTTCGAAGGGTAATTTCCGTTCCCTTTTTGCCCAACGGGATACGGTAGGTTACCGACTTCTCCTTTGCATCAGCCTTTGCATCGCTCGTCCGAACAACAGGAATTGTCTGAAGCACACCAATATAGACATCCATGTCACCCCAAGCGGCTTTAGGCGTGTCATCAAAGGTGATTTTATCAGCATCGGAGGTGAACTTCGCAATCTCGTCCTTGTCCCTCAAAAGAGCGGCGTAAAGAAACTCAAGAATTACTCGCTCATGCTGCGAGTATATGCCCTTGAGGTAGAATTCCGGTGCTACCTTTCCCTTGGAAATCTCCGTGTAGATCAATGCTCGCCCCACTGTTCGCGTGAAGACGGAATCGCCATCTACGGTTATATCCATCGCCTTAACGGCTTTGACCGATTCCTCGTCAAACTTGTGTGGAATCATCCATAGATCATCATGGGGGTGGAAAATGTCGCCGACTTTCAGATCTTTCACACCGTAGGCGTAAAGAATCGACTTCCGAACAATATCACTCGGCTCATCGGCTGCGGCGAGAGCTGTATGGGCAACAAAAGTTGCAGCAAGAATAGAATGGAGCAATTTCATTTTGCAGCGAACGTCGAGCTCACCCAGCACTGAGCAGGGAGCGAGCGTGAACGAAGAAGTTAGTGTTTAAAGTCATGTTGATTTTTAACATCGGAGCGGCTCAGTGCTTGGTGTGCAGCGTTTTATTCTCCCTTATTTTGGTAATGTAGCAATCTCGGGGCACGCTCTCAAAACCTTCTTATCACACGTATATAACTTCGTCCCTAAATCCTCCGCAAGGGCAACATACTGACTGTCATATCCACTGCACCCTGTCCGACGTGCTACCCCAAGAATCCGCTCGGGAGGAACTTCGTATGACTGACCATCCATCAGCGCAAGAGCATCCGTTAACAAAGACAAGCTCTCTCCTGAATCGATCAATCCGTTACGCTCATAGGTGCAAAGAATATTGATGAACTCGTCAATCCATAACCTCGGTGCAACCCATTCTCTGTCATCAGCAAGCAATCTGTCCATCGCCTCTGAACGTTCTCCTCGAATCAATAAGTATGCAATAATATTGGTATCGACAACAATCATTCTCTGTCTCCCTCGATTGCAGCACTCAAGCTTTCATCATCAATCCATATTTTCATGCTGGATCGGCGGCGGCGAATCCGCTCAAATAGCTGAGTTTCAGAAGCCTTACGTGGACAAAACTCCCTTCGAAGTGCGTGCAGAATCAACTTATTGAGACTGCGACCACTTTCACTCGCCGCAACTTGAAGTCTTTGGTGTAAATCAGAGGGGACATCTTTTAATGTAACGTTCATGGTGCCATTATGGCACCGAATTGGTGCGAGTCAATCCTTTTACAGGAGAACGTTTCGAGTCATCCTACGCCTGACCGATGGCGCGGTTCGACTTCGGAGTTGATGGTTGGATGGACATTAAATTTCGACTCGCGGCGAGTCAAGCGTTAGGATCGACGTCTTGTTCGGTCTTGGTGAAGAGACAGGCATCGATTACCGAAAGCACCTCGTCGAGAAATTCCGGAGATGCTTCGCCAATCCGTTTGATGGATCGTGCCCGATAGTCGATGGATTTCATCTGTTCACACATCACAAATCCCGTCAATCCTGAATCGACGGGAACAGCTACATGAAAATTTGTACCTCGATCAGTGTTCGTGATTGGGCAGCAGAACGCCAAACGCGTTCCTCGGTTGAACTGATCTACGCTTACCACAACTCCTGGTCGCCGCCCCTTCTGTTCGTGTCCAGCTTGAGGATCGAAGGAGATTACAATAAAGTCGCCTTGCTCTGGGATGTAAGAAGTCACTACCAGACCTCCCTTCCTTGAGGTTCACCCCAATCATATTCACTCTCAAAAGCATCTGGTGTGCTCGATGCGACCAAATCCTCGATCCGATGCCGACCGCGGACAGGTCGTGAATCCCGCGTAGGGATAACGGTGATCAGAGACTGGTCTGCCGACAGCTCTACCACCAACTCCGAGCCGATTGCCATCCCTAGAGTCTCCACTATTCTCTTGGGAATACGGATCCCCTGACTATTGCCCCAGCGTTTCAATGTTGTTTTCATGCCTTAAGGATATACCTTGGGATATCCCGATGCAAGAGAGTTTTTTAACCGAACGTTCAGAGACAGGTGATTCCTGGAACGAAGCCCTGTCTCATTTGAATAAAATTGTGCCGTAACCGAAGCCAGAAAGCAAAAGAACTAATGGCGAGTAAGGAATTACCTGCTCTCGTTTGTTAGTCCGCTGGCGCAAATCTATCAGCATACAACTGCGCTTTCGCTGGTGGCATGCTAGGTAATAATACTCGGAGGGAATAGTTCCCATAAATTAAGCCATCTTTAATATGCATCCAGTCTGTAACCTCTTCGAATGCGACTTCATAACATTGCCCCTCTTCGACTCCTTGAACAGTTTGCGGCTCTCCTTCTATCGCACCTGAAAACTTGCCGTCATGATATTTTAAGTCGACTAGCCAGAAATGTTCGGTGGCGTTCCCGTCTGAAATTGGCATCTTTACAATAAAATTCTCCAACTCTCCTGCTAGGAACTTTTCTGTAATTGCAGGAAGAGTAGCGCGAGCTCTCTCTACAGCCTGCTTCATATCTTCGTCTTCAGATCTTACGCTCATAATGCTTGAGTCACGAACTGCTGCATTCATGACCCATTCAATGAAGAGATGCAGATCAGCTTCAGGTCCATTTCCCTGTTTACAATAATCTTCCCCTACAAGTTCTTCTATCTCCGTGCCAGATGTCGTCATACTTGATACGAAATAACGATACGGAGCTGCATTCATTGCCTCCTCCGTTCGGTCATTTTCATCTGGCAAATCGATCACCGCTCCTGAGAAGAAAGGTTCACCTTCGCATGTAGGCTCGGGAAAGCTCAAAGCAATGATTATTTGTGCCTGTTCTCGAAATACAGTAACATCGAGACCTATTGGTTTGAGCATTTCATTTTTAGGTAAATTGGCTTCACCAAATTTCGTCCATCCCCGTGATAGCACTCCAATTGCCTCATCCGACGCCATGGCATTGATGAAACCTGAACGCATGTCTTGCAGACATGTGGGAATGTAAATTTTAGCAAAATTAACCTTCAGTGGATGCGGTTGATTGTTGGGCTTCTTTTTTCCGAATAGATTAAACATTGTAATTTAGAGCGGTGAAATGTTTTGGGACTAACGTCGAGCTCACCCAGCACTGAGCAGGGAGCGAGCGTGAACGAAGGAGTTAGTGTTTAAAGTCATGTTGGATTTTAACATCGGGGCGGCTCAGCGCTTGGTGTGCAGCGCTTTGTGTGTGCCCAGCATGCACTTAATCCAAAAGAGGTTCAAGTCCTCTGTTTATAAAATGAACATCATAAAGATGAAAAGAACTACCAGAAGCCAACTGCGTGAGGGTGACCGATCGTGGGAAGGCAGGCTATGGGAAAACCATCAGGCGATGAACAAGAAGTCCATACGAGGCCGACAGGGTGGAATGAGCTGGCACAACACAGCGAAGTTCCTTCATTTAGCCTTGCAGGTAAATGGGACGCTTGGGTGGTGGAGGATTAAGTGCTTACCTGGGGAGATCTCAATGGCTATGCGCTCCGCGCAAGCGGGGAGCGTTTTTCGTGGAGACACGAGGAACGACCAGAGAGAAGTCAGCAGAAGCCGTAGTAGTTGGGATAAAACAAGTCGGGGGGCTGTGAAATTTGCCCATGTAAACAACGAGACCCGTGGAAATCACAACCCAATCAAAGGGCTGAACCTAGTATGATGAACCAACCAGATCTCCCATTCGTGATTGCGGAACCGACAGGTTTTGGAAGGGGCGGGTATCGGAATCTGGCAGAGAAAGAGAGTTCATGTGGAGTAACACTGAGCGACGTCTTAAGTTCCCAAAATATGGAAAGGGCTTGGAAACAGGTCAAATCCAATAAAGGAGCGGCAGGCGTCGATGGCATGGAAATCGGGGACTTCCCCGATTTTGCCAAAGAACATTGGGAGAAGATATTGCAGAAACTGGCGGACGGTTCATATAGTCCGTCGCCTGTGCGCAGTGTCCAAATCCCCAAAGGTGGCGGAAAGTATCGCCATCTTGGAATACCGACGGTGTTGGATCGAGTGATCCAGCAAGCGATCAGCCAAGTGCTGACACCTCTCTATGAACCGCACTTCAGCGACCACAGTCACGGGTTTCGACCCGAGCGAAGCGCGCACGATGCCATCGATGAGATGCTTCGGGAGTCGAACATTAAAGGGGCGAAAAGTCACGTAGTCGATTGCGATCTGGCTGCATTTTTCGACACCGTCAATCATCAGAAGCTCATGGGTAAGTTACGCGAGAGGATCGCCGACCCTGCGCTTCTGAAGCTTATTCTCAGATATCTGAAAGCGGGAATTATCCCGTCAAAGCTAACCAGAGAAGAACGCGAAGAAGAAAGACAAGTAAGAAACGAAGGAGTGCCACAGGGTGGACCATTGAGTCCGCTATTGGCAAATATACTGTTAGATGAACTAGATCACGAACTCGAAAAGCGAGGACATAAGTTTGTCAGGTATGCCGATGACTTCGTAATCCTATGCTGGAGCCTGCGAGCAGGTGAACGCATTTTACGGAGTGTGACGAAATATCTGTCGAACGAACTCAAGCTAACCGTCAACACAACCAAAAGCCAAGTAGTCAAGCTACGTGATGCGAGCTTCTTAGGGTTTAAAATCGACCGCCGAAAAATTTGGTGGACGAAAAAGAGCCAGAAGAAGTTTAAGGAACGAATCAGTGAAATCACTAAACGGACGCGAGGACACTCGCCGACCAAGGTGTTAGCAGAACTCAGGATGTACGTCCGAGGAGCGACGAACTACTACGCCAAGGGAATGAAATACGGAGAGGCACGAGAACTCGATCAATGGATGCGCAGACGAATGCGACTTTACTATTGGAAACAGTGGGGAAGACCGAGGGCGCGACGGCGAAAGCTATTGCGCCTAGGCATCGGACGCGGGGAAGTGCATCTGGTGAGTCGAAGCAGAAAGGGACCATGGCGGATCAGCAACAATAGCATTGTGCGACGCGCGATGACAATTGAATGGTTAGAATCCCAAGGGCTCCCAAGTATAGAAAAACAGTGGTGCTCTATCCGCTACCCTAACGGGAAGAAACGCCCGACAGGGTAGCAGATGGCGACTAGGAACCGCCGTGTTACGGATCCGTATGACCGGTGGTGTGGGGGGCGGGAGTTAGAATCTCCCGCCTACCCGATTCGCTGTCGTTGCTTGAGTTTGCGTTCGATCTCGCTTGTTGGTTTGATCGGTTGATTGATGCTGTCCAAAATCCTCCCAAAAATCAATCCTGAATTTCTGTGAGTCTGTTTACCTTCAGTATCCCCGTTTTTTCCAGCGAACGTTTGAGTGCTACGACAGGCTACCTGACAGCGCGCTCTATGTTCAAGGTTAATGCTTGAATTAGTATGAAATTTTAACTTGCAGCGGGTAGCCTGTTCGCCTAGTCAGCCCTCAAATGATGCTTCAATAATTGCAAGCTCAAGATCGTTCTTGGGTTTGTCCACCAAAAACAGCCGCTCGGACTTCACTATTATTGTGATAGCAATCACTATTTCCTCAGATAGCTGCTTGATCACCGATACTGATTCGTCATCATTCCTAATAATGGCCAGAATCGTCAAACCTGGGGACTTGACCATAAGCTCCCTGTTTTTTTTATAATATCTGCGTATCATTTCGATTTTTCCTTCTCGAATACTCGGCGCCCAATACGCTGCAATTTCGTCAGCATCCCCCTCGAGATTCGCTTTGGTATAGTCAACTAGGAATTTCACTTCTTCCGGCAAATTGTTTGTGACAGCCTTCCTTACATCCTCAATGACAATTAGTTCTAGATAAACCTTTGCCAACACCTTAACCGTTACAAAATCGTCATTAGACTTACCTGATTTAATCAGTTGTGACCGTAGTCGGACGTTACCAACTTTCGCAGTAAACTCGTGTTCTGTTAACTTATTCAAGGCGCTCGAGGTTCTATTTGTTGCAACATCACAACCTAAGATAGTAAATAAGAGAATCGCAAATACTCCTGCTTTAAAGGCTTGTATATAAGATTTCATTTTATTAAGAGGCGAACGTGGAGGCTAGCCAGCCGCTGGAAGCGAGCGTTACTTTCTCGGTTGATGGTTAAAATTAAAGTGAATCATAACTGCAGATTGGTCTACGCCGCTTTGTTCGCCCCGATTTTGTTTGAGGGCTTTTTGCTACGGCTTCTTGATCTCATCGGCATGAAGCTTGGCGCTCGCTACACGGAAATCGGCATCGAGCAGAACCTCGTAGTAGTAGTGAAACCTGCCGATCGTCACATCCCCGAGATGCCACGTCTTACCATCGATTTTTATGGGCGGCTGCTTCTGCCAATGCTTCTGATGGATGCCGCAGAAGGCATTCCAGACCAGCTTCGCATCGTCGGTGCTGCGAATGACCACGTTCGCCGCATTTAGAAGCTCACCGAATGCCTCGTAGTTGCCTGTGTGGTGAACCTCTTTGGCGATCTTCCCTTCAGCATCACAAACAAGAGTGATCTCGAGATCAATTGCCAAGCCTATAGCTTCCTTCTCCTTGCCCGGAGTAGGCATCTCTGACCACGAGATGGCAAAGAATCGATGCCGTGGAAACAAGGTATTCAAAGAATCGGCTGTAATTACGAACCATGTGGAGAAGGTTGGAACTATCAATCCGTCCTGTTTATACTTGGCCTCAACATTCTGCTGCCATTCTTCAAGTGCTGGGGTTGCTGAATCCGAGTCCGTAACCTTGGTTAACTGATCCCATCGAATTTGAGCGCTGGTGACGCTTATCGAGAGGAGTATGGTGATCACAAGTAGGCGTTTCATTGGCTAGGTTTCTTGGGCGAACTAGTTGTTTATCTTACAACGGATAATACAGGTTAATTCCTTTATATCCGACCATAGGATAATACAGCGGCGGAAATTTTCCATTGGAAAATACAGCGGAATTTGCTTATACTGTATTTATGAACAGTAAAGGAGCTTTAGAAACTGAAATCAGGACGGTTATGAGGCGTCGTGGGATGGCGTATCAAACGGAGGATTCCTATGTGGGATGGTACAAACGTTTTGTCAAATTTCATGGAATGAGACACCCGCGAGAACTCGGAAAAGCTGGCGTGGAATCTTTTTTGAATCATTTAGCAGTCAACTTGGAAGTGGCTCCAGGGACGCAGAATCAAGCCTTCAGCGCGTTATTGTTCTTATACCGAGAGGTGCTCAAGCTCGACTTTGAGGGCATCAATGCACGGCGAGCTAAGGAGCGTAAAAAACTGCCAGTGGTGCTGAGTCGGGACGAAGTGCGGCGGGCTTTTGAACACACTCGCCGGGGAACTCCTCATTTGATGCTGTGTTTGTTGTATGGGTGTGGATTGCGGGTGAGTGAGGGGCTGAGGTTACGAGTCAAAGATGTGGATTTTTCCAATACTTGCATCTGATTGAGTAAGTGGCTCAAAAAGGCCTGCTGCGATGCGGAAATTGAAAAACGGGTGACGGCGCATGTGTTGCGGCACAGTTACGCGACTCATTTGTTGCAAAGCGGTGTGGATTTGCGCACGATTCAGGAGGCTTTGGGTCATAGTAGCGTGAAAACAACTGAGGTTTATACTCATGTGTTGCACGCTATAACAGGAAAGGCGCGCAGCCCTTTGGATGACTTGTAATACTATTCTTACCTGACTAATAAACTTCGCAGTGAAGATTCCTTCGCAGATCTTGGTCTTTCTGTGTTGTTCAATGGGGAGGAGGTGGCACAGCTTACAAAGCTGTTTTACATTTTTGGGTGAAGGGGGGATTGGGGAGTGCCGATGGTTGAGGGAGGAAGAGAGGCTCACGCAGAGACGCGGAGACGCAGAGGGAAGGATATGAATGGGGAGAGTGTGGGACAGCTTTGTAAGCTGTTGTAGCAGTGGGGGGGAACAGCTTGAAAAGCTGTTTTACGCTTTTGGGTGAAGGGGGGATTGAGTCATTTTTTGTTGTGATGGTCTGGGGGAGAAGAAAAGCGGCGTCGAGCCGCGCGCACTCTAAAGGGCAAAAGGGCTGGGGTTTGTTGGAAAATGTGCCTTTTGTTGAAGGTGGCGGGGAAATAAGAGCCTAGCTGCAAAAAAGTCCGTGATTTTCCGTGTTTTCGGTGGTTATTCTTATTCTACATAGAGAAATGGCTGATAATAAGATCAAGAGTGAAGAGTTGTTTGACGCCGAGTTTCTCGATCGTTTGCGGGCGCTTTTTTTGCGTTTGCGCAAGCGTAAGCAGTTGCGCAAAAAGGGGATGCAGTCTTCGCCTTCGACGGGGCACACTCGTGAGTTCAAGGATTTTCGTCATTATACTCGCGATGATGACTACCGTGCGATTGATTGGCGCTTGTATGCGCGGCTGGATAAGTTGTTCATCCGTCTCTATGAGGAGATTCAGGAGTATCACATCCATGTGATGATCGATACCAGTGCGTCGATGAGCGAGCCTTTCAAAGACAAGCAGACGGCGGCGTTGAAGCTGGGGGTGGCGCTTTCTTATCTAGGCTTGGTGGGGCATCATCGGGTGAGTCTCTATACGATGGGGGAGAAGGTGCAGCAGGCTTTGCCGCCGTTGAAGGGGCAGGGCAATATCCAGCGCATCATTGAGCACTTGAGCAAGGTGTCGTTTGGCGGGGTGACGAATTTGGATCGTTGTTTTCATGAGTTCCGTCCTTCGCGCAGGCGCTATGGTATTATTTTTGTGGTTTCGGATTTTTTTGGCTCGGGTATCAATGAGGCGCATGAGGCGGTGCGCCATGCGACGACGTGGCCGGGGGAGATGCATTTTATTCAGTTGTATCATCCCGAGGAACGCAGTCCGAAATTGGATGGTGAGATCGAGTTGGTGGATGTGGAGACGCAGGAGCATCGACGCTTGTGGCTGACTAAACGAGATTTAAAACGCTATGAAGAAACGTTTGATAAGTTCACTGAGGATATCGAACGCTCGTGTTTGTCGCGGCAGATGGATTATCAGTCATGGAGAACGGATCTGGCGTTTGAGGATCAATTTTTGGAACTGTTATCTAGGGGCTCGGCGTTGGCGGGGGGCTGAATGAGGCTTATGCAATTCATTCATCCAGCGTTTTTCTATCTTGCTTTGTTGGCGATCATTCCGATCGTTTTGTATTTTTTCCGTCGTCGTTCGAAGACGGTGGCGGTGAGTACGTTGGTGTTTTTCAAAACGCTGGCGCGGGAGCATCAGGAGTCGGCGTGGTTGCGACGGATGAAGAAGTTGTTGTCGTTGCTGTTGACGTTGTTGATGTTGGCGGCGCTGGTGTTGGCTTTGGTGAGGGTGGTTTTTGCTCCGAGGGTGGATGATATCAACAGTGTGGTGATTTTGTTAGATCGTTCGGCTTCGATGGCGGCGGTGGATGGTGATGGCAAGACGCGGTTGCAGATTGCTAAAGATGAGATACGGGTGCGTTTGGCTGGCTTGCCGGAGGTGATTGGGGTGTGTTTGATTGTGTTTGATGGTCGGGCTGAGGTGCTGTTGCCGCGCACCTTGAAACGTCGTGAGTTGCTTTCACGATTGGATCAGATCGAGGTGCGGCCGATTGCGCAGAATCTGGCGGCGGCGATGGAGACGGCTATGGTGATCGCTCAGTTGGAAAAGCCGTCGGTGATCTGGCAGGTGTCGGATAGTGCTCCGTTGAGGGTGGATGATGGGGGAGAGGAGGAAGATGGGGGAGGAGATGGGGGAGGAGAAGTTGAAGTTGAAGTTGAAGTTGGGAAAGAGGGGGAAGTTGGGAGGGGGGAGGTGGATGGGGTGGTTTTGCCGGAGGGGGTGAGTTTGCAGTGGGTGGATGTGAGGGCGGCGGAGATGGTGAATGTGGGCTTCACTTCGTTTCAGGTGCGGCCGATTCCGATGCAGGCGGGTAAGTTTGAGGCTTATGTGAAGGTGGCTTGCAATGCTGCGGCGAAGTCGACGGTGAAAACTCAACTGGAGGTGAATCTGGCGGGTATGCCGCTGCAGTTGCGGGAGTTGGAGTTGGAGCCGGGGGCGAGTGTGTCTTTGATCATTCCGATCGAGGGCAGTGAGCAGCAGATGTTGCGTTTGGAATTGCGCACGGAGGGGGATCAATTGGCGGTGGATGATCAGGTGGTCTATCCCTTGCCTGAGAGTCGGGCGATGGTGGTGGCGTGGATCACTCCGCAAGCGGATCCGTTCACGGAGATTGCTTTGAGTGCGATTCAAGAGGAGGGGCAATTGGATTTGTGGAAAGGTGGTCCGGATGTGTGGCCGCTGAGCGAGCAGGTGGATGTGGTGATTTTCGATGGCTGGCTACCTGAAGAGTGGCCGGAGGATCTGCCGGTGATCGTGATGAATCCGCCAGGGGACAGTGGACCTTTGCACGCGAGGTCGGTGGGGGCTGCGGGGATTCCGTATGAGAGTGTCAGGGTGGGGAATCAGCAGCATCCGGTGTTGTTTCGGGTGAGTAGCAGTCGGGTGGCGGTGACGCAGACGAGTATCTATGAGGTGGAGGGGGGATCTTTGCAGCCGCTGTGGTTGGCTGGCAATGAAGCGATTTTGTCTGCGGGCGAGGTGAGGGGTCAACGCATGGTGGTGATGGGTTTTTCTCCTGGCCGCTCGGAGTATCTGCCGTTGACGGCGTCTTTTCCACTGTTGATGGGCAATGCGATCTTTTGGTGTGCGGAGCGTTCGCAGGCGGTGGTGGAGCGGGTGAGAGAAAATCACAGTGGCGATCTGATCGAGATCGCTGGGGATGAGGTGGGGGATGAGTTGCTATGGTCGGATTGGCGGGATGGGCAGTGGCGGGAGTATCGCCAGGCGATGAATGGCAGCCTGGTGGAGCTGGGGCGAACGGGGATGTGGAGGAGTGCTGATGGACAGCGGGGGGTGGCGCATTTGCTCTCGGGCAATGAAACGGATGTGGCGGCGGTGGGGGCGGAGCAACAGCGGGCTTCCTCGGGGCTGGCGGCTGATCGGGTGCAAGGTAGGTGGGGGGATGTGGGGAGGTGGATTTTGATGGTGCTGGTGGGACTGTTGGTGGTGGAGAGTTGGTTGTTTCATCGGCATGCGGTTTATTGAGAGGTTTGATAAGAAGAAGAGAATTTAACCACGGATTACACGGATGAACACGGATAAGAGAAGAGGGGGGAATTGAATTTTGGATAAGAGAAGAGGGGGATTAGGAATTAAGAATTTAGGAAGAAGAGATAGGGGGAAATGAGTATGGATTGGCTTTATCCGAAATTATTATTGTTGGTGGTTCCTGCTGTGGTTTTGTTGCTGTGGTTTGATGCTAGGTCAACTCATCCGATGTCGATGTTTCGGCGGCGGATGTTGCTGGTGGTTAGGTTGCTGTTGGTGGTGCTGGCGGTGTTGGCGCTGGCGTCTCCGGCGCGAGTGGAGAGGAGTGATCGGCAGGCTGCGGTGTTGGTGATGGATCATTCGCAGAGTCAGGGGGAGGCGGGTTTGCGCAAGGTCTATGAGGAGAGTCGGCGTTTGAGTGAGGCTTTGCCTAGTGGGGTGCAGGTCGCGTATGTGGCGGCTGGCAGTAAGGCTGAGGTGTTGGCTTATCCTGAAGCGGGTGGTGAGAGTCCCGTCTTGGAGGAGCATGCGGACTTGATGGAGACGATCGGTGCTGAGTCTAATTTTGCGGATGCGCTGCGCTTGGCGGGTGGTATTTTCCCCAGTGGGGTGGCGCGGCATATCGTGATCGTGGGGGACGGTTTGGAGACGAGTGGCAGTCTCGAACATTTGGCGCAAGAGGCGGCGATCTCTGGGGTGAAGATTCATGCGCTGGCGGTGGCGGGGGCGGTGCGTCCGGATGTGCGGGTTAGTAAATTGGTCAGCTCTCAAGCGCGATTGAATGAGGGGGCGGGTTTGGAGTTGCGTGCAACGGTGGAGAGTTCTTTGGCGGGCAAGGGGCAGTTGCGGTTGTTCGAAAACGGTTTGCAGGTAGAGAGTGTGCCGATCGAGGTGGAGGTGGGGCAGAGTCAGGTGATTTCTTTTCAGCGCAGTCCGGCGAAGAGGAATATCTACAATTACCGGGTGGTGGTCGAGGGTTTCGAAGCGGAGGATGCGATCCCTGAAAATAACGAGGCGCTGAGTATTGTCGATGTGAGGGGCAAGCCGCTGTTGTTGTATGTAGAGGGTGAGGAGGGCGAGGCGTCGTATCTTTACAATGCGATGGATAAGGAGGGGATTCGCTTGGATGTGCGCTCGCCAGAGGGGATGCCGGAGTCTTTGCAAGATTTGGCGGGTTATGATGGGATCATTGTGTCGGATGTGTCGGCGCACAAGCTTGGCGAGCAGCGGATGGCGGCGATTCGGGATTATGTGGAAAAACTGGGTGGTGGTTTTGTGATGATCGGGGGGATGAATTCGTTTGGGGTGGGTGGCTATTATCGTACGCCGATTGAGGAGATTTTGCCGGTGAAGCTGAAGGCTCCTGATCAGGAGGAGTTCAGGTCTTCGGCGTTGGCTTTGGTGGTGGATCGTTCAGGATCGATGTCGGGGCAGAAGATTGAGATTTGCAAGTCGGCGGCGATTGCGACGGCGGAGCTATTGACGAGCAAGGATTACATTGGGGTTTATGCTTTTGATTCGGCGGTGCATGTGGTGGTGCCGATGACGCGGGTGAGTTCGACGAGTACGATTGCCAATCAGATCTCGATGCTGTCTGCGGGTGGGGGGACGAATATTTATCCTGGCATGGTGGCGGGCAGGGAGGCTCTCAACAAGGTGCGGGCGAAGATCAAGCACATGATCGTGCTGACGGATGGGCAGACTTCGGGGCAGGGTTATCAGGCTTTGGCGTCACAATGCCATGCGGAGGGGATCACGATTTCCACGGTGGCGGTGGGGGCGGGTGCTCAGGTGGGCTTGCTGCAGGCGATCGCGGCGGCGGGTGGGGGTCAGTCCTATGTGACGATGGATCCGACGGCGATCACGCGTATTTTTACTCAGGATACGATGGTGCACACGGGCAGGATGATTCGCGAGCAGGCGTTTGAACCGCAGTTGGTCGAGCCGCATCCGATGTTGAGAAATTGGGATCAGACGCAGGTGCCGCCGCTGTTGGGGTATGTGAAAACGAATCGCAAGGCGACGGCGCAGGTGCCTTTGGTGACGGATAAAGGGGACCCACTGTTGGCGCATTGGCGTTTTGGTTTGGGCAAGGTGACGGCGTTTACTTCGGATTGTAAATCTCGTTGGGCGCCGTTGTGGGCGAATCAGTGGCCAGGTTATAGTCAGTTTTGGGCACAGGTGCTGCGAGAAACGGCACGCGCTCCGCAAGGGCAGAATATGGATTTGGAGCTGCATGATGAAGGTGAGCAGGTGCGTTTGGCGGTGGATTTATTGGAGGATGCTGGCACTCGTCGCAATGCGGCGGAGGTGGAGGCGGATATTTATTTTGTGCCATCGCATTCTTTGGGGGCGAGCATGCGGCTGTTGACTACGGAGGCCTTGGAGCAAGAGGGACCGGGGCTTTACTCGGGTAGCTTCCGTCCTGATGACGCGGGGGTGTATCTGATCCGCGCTCGCGCTGGCTCGCAAATGGTGTCGGCGGGTTATGTGCACAACCCTTCTGCGGAAGTGGCGACAGGGCAGGTGAATGAGGAGCTTTTGCGTAAAGTTTGTGAAATGACGGGCGGTCAGTATCTCGATAAGGCAGGCGATGTTTTGACGCTGGAGGGCTCGGATGTGGCTCGCTATGTGGAGCTGTTGCCGCTGTTGCTGAAGTTGGCTCTGGCGCTGCTGATGGTGGATATATCGATTCGTAGATGGGAGAATGTGCTAGGGATCGCAGAGCAGTTGAAAAATGTGGTCAAATGAGCGACAAAAACCTTCGGAAAAGTGGACATTTCGAATAAATGTAACACTGTATAGAATATGAAAATCTTGATAGCAGCAGACAAGTTCAAAGGGTCTCTAACCGCGCGTGAGGCCTGCGAAGCCATTCGAGACGGTTTGGAGGAGAGTCCAGGCGGAGATGTGGAGATTCGGATTTTGCCTGTGGCGGATGGTGGCGATGGCATGGCGCGTGCGATGTTGGCAAGTATGGGTGGGATCTGGAAGGGGGCGGTGGTTTCCGATGCGATGGGTCACCCGGTGTTGGGTGGTTATGCTTTGGTGGGCGAAGAGCGTAAAATGGCGGTGATCGAGATGGCTGAGGCTTCTGGTTTGTGGCGGATGGATGCGGGGGAGCTGGATCCGTGGAAGGCTTCTACTTTTGGAACGGGGGAGTTGATCAAGGCGGCGATCAAGCAAGGGGTGGATAAAATTTTGTTGGGCATCGGTGGTAGCGCTACTAATGATGCTGGCACGGGCATGGCTCAGGAATTGGGTTACCGTTTTTTGGATGAAGCGGGTGAGGAGATCGCAGAAATGCCAGAGGGCATGGAGGCGGTTCATCATATTAATCGCGAGAAGGCGATTGCGCTGCCAGAGATCACGGTGGCTTGCGATGTGAACAATCCGCTGCTGGGCGAGCGTGGTTGCACGCGGGCTTATGGTGCACAGAAGGGGATCGAGTCGGGGGATGTGGAGCGTTTTGAAAAAGGCTTGCAGCAGATCGCTGAGGTGGTGGAACGGGATCTCGAATGTGACTATCGCAACAAACCTGGAGCAGGTGCTGCGGGTGGTCTGGGGTTTGGGGCTTTGGCATTTCTCGATGCTGAGTTGAAGGAGGGATTTGCGCTGGTAGCTGAGGAAATCGGCTTGCGTGAGGAAATCGAGCAAGCGGATTTGGTGATCACGGGTGAGGGTTCGTTGGACGATCAGAGTCTAGATGGCAAAGCTCCTGTAGGCGTTGCTCGTCTGGCTAAAGAATTGGGCAAACCAGTGGCGATTTTTGCAGGGAAGATTGATCAAGAGATGGATCAGCAAGGCCTATTCGCTTTCAGTCGTGGACTTACGGAGGGTGGGGCGAGTGTGGAGCAGTGTATGAGCAATGCTGCGGAGATTTTAGCGCAAACCGTGCGTGATGCGGCTGAGCAGTTGAAAAAAATCTCCGAGTGATCATGGTGGGCTTGTGGTCTCTGCCATCTCTATGAGTCATGATCGTAAGTGCTGCCTCTGTTGATGTAGATGAGGTGGCGGATCATTATGATCGCTTGAATGAGTTTTATCTCGAGGTGTGGGGCGAGCATCGTCATCACGCTTACTGGGAAACGGGTAAGGAGAGTGCGACGGAAGCGATCGAGTTGATGATGCAGCGCATTTGGCGGGCGGTAGATCTTAGCACGGGGGGCAGGGTGGTGGATGTGGGATGTGGCAGTGGCGGCTTGGCGCGTATCTTTGCGCAACAATGTGGGGCGGAGGTGGTGGGTTATACGGTTTCTGCGGAAGAACGGGAGTGTGCTGAAAAATCGTCAGAAACATTGCAGCAAGGCAGCGCGGTCTTTTTTTGTAGAGACTGGTTGCAGAATGATGTGCCGGATCAGTGGGCGGATGCGGTGGTGTTGATTGAGTCTTTTTCACATCTGAAAAATCGAGGGCAAGTGCTAGCCGAAGTGGCAAGGGTATTGAAACCTGGGGGGCGGTTGTTGTTGGCTGATTGGGTCGCTGCGCCAGATGTATCGCAGTGGAAGGTGAAGTTTTTGCTGCAGCCGATGTGTAGGGGTGGTCGGTTGACGGGTTTGAATAGTATGACTGAGAATTTGGAGTTGATCGAGGGGGGTGGATTGAAATGTCTAGAAGCTAGTGACATCACTTCAGCGGTGAAAAAAACCTGGTGGGTGATTGCCTATAGGTTGATGAAAAAGGTGCTGAGCGAGGCGAAATATCGAGCTTTGTTGTGGCGCAGTTTGCGCGAAGATCGTGACACTTTTTTCGCCATTCCTAGAGTGATGTTGGCGTATCAAAGCGGCTGTTTGAACTATGGCTGGATTTTGGCACAAAAAGGCGGTTGCGATCAGGTGAAAAGTGAAGCAGATGAGGGGCATGAGTGATCAATCAGTTGTATTATTATTTTCGGGTCAAGGTGCCCAAGCCGTTGGGATGGGAAAGGATTTACTGCCTTTGGTGCAGAGTGATAACTCGTTGGTGGCACAAGCCGATGAGATTTTGGGTTGGTCACTGAGTGAGGTGATGTTTGCGGGGCCTATGGAGGAGCTGACTCGAACGTCACGCTGCCAACCAGCACTCTATGTGCATGGTTTGTTGTGTTTGAAGTTGTTGCAAGAAAGAGTGCCTAATTTGAAAATTGTCGGAACGGCGGGTTTGTCTTTGGGGGAGTTCACGGCGCACACGGCTGCAGGAACCTTTGATTTTGAGAGTGGTTTGAACTTGGTAGCTAAGCGTGGACGTTACATGGAGCAGGCGACGGACGCGACTGAGGGGGCGATGGCGGCGATGATCGGCGGGGATGAAGCGGCGGTGGTGGCATTGGCAGCGGAGTGTGGGGTGGATGTGGCTAATTATAATGCTCCGGGGCAGATTGTGCTATCGGGGGCAGTGGCGGGGATAGAGATGGCGGTAGAGCTCGCTAAAAGCAAGGGGATCAAGCTGGCTAAAAAATTGCCTGTGGCGGGAGCCTATCATTCTAGGATGATGCAATCGGCGCAGGAAAAGCTGGCTGAGGAACTTAAACGCGTGAGTGTGCAGGAGCCTAGTGTTCCTGTGGTGTGTAATGTCGAAGCTCGCGAGGTGAAAACGCAGGAGGAAATTTTGGCGACTTTGGAAGCTCAAGTGACGGGGTCGGTTCGCTGGACGGAATCGATGAAGGTGTTTTTAGAAAAAGGAGAAACGCAGTTCATTGAACTTGGACCTGGTGGGGTGTTGGCAGGATTGATGCGACGTATTGACCGCAGTGCATCGGTGTTGAAGGTTGAGGATGCGGGCTCGCTTGAGGCGGTGGTTGAAGCGCTGCGGGCTTGAGGAAGAGGAAGAGGTTAACCACGGAATGGCACGGAAAAGCACGGAATAGGAAGGGGGATTGGTGGGGGGGAAGGGAATGGATAATGGGAGAGGGGGGATTGGTGATTTCTGATGGATGAGGGGAAGAGGCAGAGAGGCTCACGCAGAGACGCGGAGGCGCAGAGGGAAGAATTTGATTGGGAGATGGTGGGAGAACAGCTTGAAAAGCTGTTGCACATTTTTGGATGAGGGGGGTATGTGGGGCAGCTTTGTAAGCGGTTGTAGCAGAGGGAAGGAGAACAGCTTGGAGAGCTGTTTCACATTTTTTTGGGGGAGGGAAGAGGAGTGCTTTA
>JAKISY010000059.1 GCA_021648365.1 Verrucomicrobiales bacterium | reverse complement strand
TCTACGTGGATGAACAGCGGTGGCAGTTTTGGTTCGACTGCCTTTATCGCTCACCTCGGATTGGGCAAAGCACAACTAATCAAGCGGCTTGAAGTGTTCTGGCCAGTGACTGGGAAAACGCAGTGCTTTTTCGATATCGCGGCGGACCAACGAATCGTGATCACCGAAGGTGAGAAAAAGTGGAAAATGCAATAGAACGAGGTGAAGGTCACGGAAAATAATCACCTCAACCGGATATCCAATTTGAGATAATAATAACATCATGGAAATCACCTTCATGATATTTTTTTTCTGCTGAACAACCTTCTCTCACACCCACCCCTTACTCCTCTCAACCGCCCTGCCCCAGGTCTCCATTTTATCTTCGGATTCGCCCGCTTCCATCGTCGCTTCAAAACTCTGACCCTCCGCCCACTGCAACGCAATTTGCTCCTGGCTCTGCCACACCCCCGTCGCCAATCCAGCGAGATAAGCCGCTCCCAACACCGTAGTCTCAGGAATCCTCGCCTGCACCACTTTCACCCCCAACATATCCGCTTGAAACTGCATCAACAAAGCGTTCATCGACGCAGCTCCATCCACTCGTAACTCTTCCAGCTTGATCCCTGAATCCGCTTCCATCGCCTGCAACAGCTCCACCGACTGATAAGCGATGCCCTCCAATGCCGCCCGCGCGATATGCCCCTTATTCGAACCACGTGTCAAACCTACGATCAAAGCACGCGCATCCGGATCCCAATGAGGCGCCCCCAGCCCAGCAAAAGCAGGTACAAAATAAACCCCGCCATTGTCCTCCACCGTAGCCGCCAAAGCCTCGACCTCGTCCGCTGATTCGATAATGCCCAACTGATCGCGCAGCCACTGCACCACCGCACCGCCCATAAAAACACTACCCTCCAAAGCGTAATTCACCTCATCCCCGATTTGCCACGCCACCGTGGTGAGTAGTTTATTCTTGGAAAAAACCGGCTCTGTCCCGGTATTCATCAGCAAAAAACAACCCGTGCCATAAGTGTTTTTTGCCATCCCAGCATGATGACAAGCCTGCCCAAACAAAGCCGCCTGCTGATCCCCAGCGATACCCGCAATCGGTATAGCCCTCTCAAAAACTCCCTCAGCCGTTTCTCCATACACCTCACTGCTCGAGCGCACTTCTGGCAGCATACTGCGCTCCACCCCCAACCACTCTAGCAACTCATCGTCCCACTGCATGCTTTCGATATTGAACAACATCGTGCGACTCGCATTACTAACATCTGTGATGTGCAATTTTCCATCCGTCAGCTTCCACACCAACCAAGAGTCAACCGTACCAAAAGCCAGTTCGCCCTTTTGCGCCCGCTCACGCGCTCCCTCCACATGATCCAAAATCCATCTGATCTTAGTCCCAGAAAAATAAGCATCGACCACCAAACCCGTTTTGCGATGAATCGCTTGTTCATGCCCTGCCGCTTTCAAATCATCACAAAGCCCAGCCGTGCGACGATCTTGCCACACAATCGCCGGGCAAATTGGATCCCCCGTCGCCCGATCCCACACCACCGTCGTCTCACGCTGATTAGTGATCCCGATGCCCGCCACCTGATCCGCCGTGATCCCAGCCTCGACCAAAGCTTGATGCGCCGTCTTCAACTGCGACTCCCAAATCTCCGTCGCATCGTGCTCCACCCAGCCCGGTTGAGGGAAGTGCTGAGTGAATTCCTCTTGCGACCTGCCTACAGCCTCACCTTTTGCATCAAAAATAATCGTCCGAGAACTCGTAGTCCCCTGATCCAAAGCCATCACGTATGAAGTTTCCATGACGTCATACTCTAAAAAATTCGCAACGATTGAAAGCTAAAAATACGCTGGAATATTTTTTTCTTTCCACTTGATATTACATCCCGAACTAGGCTGCCATGATCCTTCCACTGCCGTTTGCTTCGTCAACACATGATCCACCGCCGACCGCAGATCACAACCCGTCACCGTGGCCTGTTGACCAGGTCGCGTAGCATCGAACTGTCCTGCATAAGCTAAGCCAAGGTTTTCATCAAACAAATAGAAGTCTGGCGTACAAGCCGCAGCATAAGACAATGCCACTTGCTGCGATTCATCATACAAGTAAGGGAAGGTCCAATCATAGAACTTAGTGAAATCCACCATCTTAGCTGGAGAATCAGCGGGATAGTTAGCCACATCATTGCTGTTGATCGCAATCACCTGCACCCCCTGCTCAGCATAGTCATTGGCAAATTTCGCCATCGCCTCAGCGAGATGAATCACAAAAGGGCAATGATTGCAGACAAAGGCAATCACCGTCGCCCGTTTACCCGCAGCCAAATCTGCCAGCGCAAAGGGTTTGCCACCACCATCCGGCAAAGTGAAATCTGGAGCAACCTGCCCAGACTTGAGTTGAAAAGTAGAAAGAACTTCAGACATAGCATAATCCAATAAACCTCAAACAAGAATTCAGCAATCGCGATCTGATCAAATTTTAATCACCTTCCTGCATCTTCTCCCTTGCATTTGTTTGTTATGCAGATAAACTCGCGACTCACACAAAACCAGGAAAAGCCGGTGTGGCGGAATTGGTAGACGCGCAGGATTCAAAATCCTGTTCCCTTTGGGAGTGAGGGTTCGATTCCCTCCGCCGGTACTTGGTTTATTTCTCAGGCAGCGACTCCTTTTCTGGAGTTCCGCATCACCTCCCTTCTCCAAAAGTCTCTAGCAATTTAGGGCATTAGGTTTTTAGGCTCAGTATTATACGAATACCCGTATGTCGAAAATTCAGCCTAGATGCTTCGTTTACCCTAAGTCTATTTGGGTTACAGCCCTAAACAGCTAAACTCCTAATAAACTCAATTGCTCACAGCTCTACGGTGCGAAAATCCGCCGTGCCCACTCGATCGACGCAAGCGTCACAATCAACGCTTGCTCATCTGCATTTTTGAATTATAGTGGTTATGTGCTGGTTTAGGTTCGCTCAGATTTCTCTCTGCGAACACCAGCACTTGTTATTAATAGCTGTAGGCTCACCTATGTTCTTAAGTGTACATCATATCATGAAAGCATCGTCCCCCCAGATGACGATGATTGCTCATGACACTCAGAATTCAGTGACTTACAGCACCTCGACTCATCGGAGTTGGTGCGCAGTTCTGACAGGCCTTTTATCAAAATGGCTGGTCACTTTTTTCAGCAACTGCCACTCGGACTTGTGCTTGAGACAGCATGAAAAAACCAATCACGCTTGTGAATGGCTAGATTCATCCTCGATCACAACTGCGGAAAACTCCGATTTTATCACTAAAAACTGGATCCCAAGAGGATCCCCAAGAAATTCGAATCAAAATGGAAAATTCATCATCAGGCGATCGCCAAGAACGCTCAGGTCAGAATCGACAAGGTCAACGTGGAGGCAGACGCCGCCAGAACAATCGCGGTAGCAACCGCAATAGCGGAGATGGCAACAGCTCCAATCGACGCCCGCGCAACGGTGGCGACAGCCGTCAAGGAGGAGGGCAGCGCGAATACCGCCCATCCAACCGAGGCAGACGCCAACCCGTTCAAAAGAAAACGTTCCTGCAAAAGGTTCTATCTTTCCTAGGATTGGGTGGCGATAGCAACAGCGATAGTGCTAGCAAACCTCAACCGAGCAAAAGCTCTACGGATAGTTCATCCAACCGCGAACGTGGCAATCGTCGCTCCGAGGATAAAACCGAAGTGACCTCTACTCGGCTCTATGTCGGCAACCTCGATTACAAAACGACTAATGCTGATCTAGAAAAACACTTCACTCAAATCGGTACCGTCAAATCTGCGGAGCTCGTCATCAACCGACGCACTCAGCAATCAAAAGGATTCGCTTTTGTCGAAATGGGCAGCATCGAAGAAGCTCGCAAAGCCGTCAGCACCTACCACAACGAAGACTTCATGGGTCGTCGCATGTTAGTCAACGGAGCCAAAAGCCAAGGCGCAGGAGGTGAAGGTAGCGACCGCAACAGCGGAGATCGCAATCGTCGCGACGGGCGCGAATCTTCCAGCAATGACCGTCAATCACGAGGGGATCGCAATGAGCGAGGCAATCGCGGAGATCGCGGAGACCGTCAGCGCTCAGAAAGACGCGAAGAACCTCGTCGAGTCAAAAAAGAAGAAACGCCAGTTGTCATCACTTCCGCTCGTCTCAAACTCGACAACCTCGACTACGAAGTAGGCGAAGAAGAGCTCGAAGAGTTGTTCAAAGGCATCGGCGTCGTCGTCAGCACCGAAGTGGTAGCCAATCCAGAGACCCACCAGTCTCGCGGTTATGGTTTTGTTGAAATGAGCCACATCGACGAAGCCCAACGCGCCGTCGACATCCTCAACAACAAAGACTTCATGGGTCGCAAACTGAACCTCAGCGGTGCAGAAGACAAAAAACCTGCTGCAACAGAGACGACTAGCGAAGAGGAAACGACTAGCGAAGATCCTGAAAAAACTCAGGAAACCGCAACACCAACGGTCGAAAGTTAAACTAAAGAGAAACGGCACGTGAAACGAGCCCTTCCGCTTGAGCGAATGTTTTTCCTAGCCGGACCTACCGGCTGTGGAAAAACATCTCTCGCTCTCCGCTTGGCAAAACACTGCCAAGGAGAAATCGTCAACGCCGACGCTTTTCAAGTCTATCAAGGCATAGACACCCTAGTGGCGATGCCCACCGAACAAGAGCGCCGGGCAGTTCCCCACCACCTCTACGACATCATCCCTACTGGCCAAGATTTCGATGTCGCCCAATACGCACAACTCGTAAGCCCTGTGGTCACCGACATCCTCGCGCGTGGTAAACTGCCCATCATCACCGGTGGCAGCGGGCTTTACATCAAAGCCCTCTCCCACGGACTCTCACCCACCCCACCAGCAGATCCGAAATTACGTGAAAAGTGTGAACAACTCGCTCTTGATGAACTGATTACTTGGTTAAGCATCATCGATCCAGAAGCCGCCGCCACCATCAATCTGAAAAACCGCCGCTACATCACGCGCGCGATCGAAATCACCCTATTATCAGGTCGCCCCTCCTCCGCCCTGAAAAAAGATTGGCAACAAAATCCCGAGCCCAGCTATCACGGCATCGTGATCACTCGTGACCGCGAACAACTATATTCACGCATCAATCAACGCACCCTGCTGATGTTCGAACAAGGCGTGGTCGAACAAGTGGAACAACTCGGCTCCTCCTCCAACACCGCACAAAAAGCCATCGGCCTGCGTGAAATCCGCCAATTCATCAAAGGCGAACTCTCCCGCGAAGAAACCATCCAATCGATACAACAAAGCACCCGCCGCTTCGCCAAACGCCAAACCACCTGGTTCCGACGAGAAAAAGGCATGCAAAACCTTTGCATCGAGCCCAAAGACGACCCACTTTCCATCATCAAACAAATCCTTTCAATCTTCCCGCACCTCAACAGCTAAAACAAATTCATAATTCTTATCCGTGTTAATCTGTGCCGTCCGTGGTTAAAATTCTTCTCTTCTTTTATCTGCGTTCATTTGCCTTCGGGTAAGAGCAAGGAGCTATTTCCACTACGTTTCGATTGCGGTTCCACCTCTTTTCCCACTTCACCACTCAACACCATGCCCACCACCATCACCCTAGATCTAGCCGCTCGCCGCAGTGAAGTCATCATCGGCGAAAACACCCTATCACAACTGCCTCAATGGCTCGCTCAACAAAGCCGCATCGGCAAGCGCGGCGTACTGATCACCGATAGCAATGTCGATCCTCTCTACGGCGACCAAGTCCTTGAGTCTCTCGAATCACAAAACTACAACATCACCCGCATCGTCATCCCCGCAGGTGAAGCCTCCAAAAACATGCAACAAATCAGCGACATTTGTCGCGCCATGTTGCAAGCCGAACTCGACCGCCACAGCTTCCTCATCGCCCTCGGTGGTGGTGTCATCGGCGACGCAGCAGGATTCGCAGCCGCTATTTTTCAACGCGGCATCCCCGTAGTGCAAATCCCCACCACCGTCGTCGCCCAAGTCGATAGCTCGGTCGGCGGCAAAACCGGTGTCAACACCCCCGAAGGCAAAAACCTCATCGGAGCTTTTCACCAACCCGACCTCGTCTTCGCCGACGTGCAAACGCTCAACACCTTACCCGAGCGTGAATACAACGAAGGTTTTGCCGAGATCATCAAACACGCAGCCATCCGCGATGCCAGCCTGCTCGATCTAGTCGAAGAGATCGGGCTCGAAAAAATCAAGCTAGTAGAACTCATCACCCGCAACGTCGCCATCAAAGCCGCCATCGTTGAAGAAGACGAACGCGAAACCACCGGCACCCGCGCCCTGTTGAACTTCGGTCACACCATCGGCCACGGCATCGAAGCCGCCGCCGGTTATGGCAAAATGCTGCACGGCGAAGCCATCAGCCTCGGCCTAGTCGCCGCCATCCGCCTCTCCCAACAACACAGCGGACTCAGCGATGATCAAGCGCAGCGCCTCATCGCCGCCCTGAAATTAGTCCAACTCCCCACCCAACTCGACCCCAGTATCGACCGCGAGAAAATCCTCCGCATCCTACGATTGGACAAAAAGTTCATCGACGGGCAAATCCGTTTTGTGTTACTAAAATCCATAGGCAACGCCTTCGTCAGCAAAGACATCACCTTCACCGACATCGAAACCGCAGTCGACGCCCTTTATCAATAAAAACCTAAACCTAAACCTTACGCTTGTCTTCAGAGCTCAGGTTGAAGCTTAAGTCCCTCCCGATTTCAAATCTCAAATTTTAAATCTCAAATCCCCCCATGACTCCCACCGATGCCTACCTCGCCCTCACCTTACTGCCAGGTATCGGTCCCATCCGCGTTCGACAGTTGCTCACCCGCTTCGAACAACCACAAAACATCCTCACCGCATCCACCAGCGCGCTGCAAACAATCAAGGGCATTGGAACCGAGATGGCAAAGCTCATCACCCATTGGCAAGATCACGTCGATCTCGCCGAAGAACACCGCCGCATCGCCGATCATGACATCGACCTGATCACCCTCGACCACGAGGACTACCCACCCAGCCTGCGCGAAATCCACGACTCACCTTTTTTACTTTTCGTCAAAGGCAAACTACTCGAGCGCGACCGCCACGCCATCGCCATCGTCGGCGCACGCCGTTGCACCCACTACGGCACCGAAGCCGCCCGCAAACTCAGCTACCAACTCGCCTTCGCCGGGCTCACCATCATCTCCGGACTCGCCCGCGGCATCGACACCGCCGCCCACGAAGCCGCGCTCGCCGCCCAGGGCCGCACCATCGCCGTACTCGGCAGCGGCATCGGCAACATCTACCCACCAGAAAATGCCGCCCTCGCAGATAGAATCGCCCAATCCGGCGCCGTCATCTCCGAATTCCCCGTGCTCTACGTGCCCGACAAACAATCCTTCCCCCTACGCAACCGCATCGTCAGCGGCATGAGTTTCGGCATCCTCGTCGCCGAAGCTCCCGCCCGCAGCGGCTCCCTCATCACCGCCAATCAAGCCCTCGACCAAGGGCGCAACGTTTACGCCGTTCCAGGTCCCATCGACCGCCCCACCTCCGTCGGCTGCAATCGCCTCATCCAGCAAGGCGCCACCCTCGTCACCGATGCCAGCGACATCCTAGAAGAACGCGAAATGCTCTTCTCCGAAGACCAGTTAGAACTCACCAATAACCTTTTTTCCAGTGAAACCCAAAGCCCGCCTACAGTCGGGAAACTCAGCACGACACTTGACGACACCGAAAAAACAGTTTACGAGGCACTCGAATCATCTGAAACCCAGATCGACATTATCATCCAAAGAACAAAATTGCCAAGTGCCACCGTCTCCGCTACCCTGCTGCGACTCGAAATGAAAAAGCTCGCCAAACAGCTGCCTGGCAAACAATTCGTCAAGTTGACCTAAATCTTATGTCCAAATCACTCATCATCGCCGAAAAACCCAGTGTCGCCACCGATCTGGCTCGAGTTCTTGGCACCTCTCTAGGGAAATTCAAAAAGGAAAAAGACTTTTTTGAAAACGATGGCTACATCATATCCTCCGCCGTCGGCCACCTGGTCGAGCAAAAACTGCCGCTCGGGCCCAATGGCAAAGCCCTACCGTGGAAGTTTGAATGCCTACCGGTGATGCCCGAAGAATTCGACCTGCAACCCATCGACGGCAACAAAGCCCGCTACAATTTGCTCAAGCGACTGATGAAACGCAAAGACGTCGATCAAATCATCAACGCTTGTGATGCTGGTCGCGAAGGAGAACTGATCTTCTTCTACATCATCAAGCTCTCAGGCATCACCAAACCCACCAAACGGCTGTGGTTCCAGTCGATGACCAACCAAGCCATCCTCGACGCCTTCGCCAACCTGCGCAGCTCCGAGCAAATGCAACCACTCGCAGACGCAGCCGTGTGCCGCTCCGAGAGCGACTGGCTAGTAGGCATCAACTCCACCCGCGCGATGACCGCGTTCAACTCCAAATACGGCGGCTTCAACAAAACCCCCGTCGGCCGAGTGCAGACCCCCACCCTCGCCCTGCTCGCCGAACGCGAACAGCAAATCGCCGACTTCACCTCGCGACCCTACTTTGAAATCCACGGTGACTTTTCCGTCAGCGCAGGCAACTACCCAGGACGTTGGTTTGATGAAAATTTCAAAAAAAATCCCGACGACGCCCATCAACGCTCCGAGCGCATCTGGGATAAAGAACAAGCCGATACCATCGTCAGCCGCTGCAGTGGCAAAGACGCCATCGTCACCGAAAAGAAAAAGCCCACCAAACAGGCGCCGCCACTACTCTACGATCTGACCAGCCTTCAGCGCGAAGCCAATGGCCGCTTCGGCTTCAGTGCAAAGCGCACCCTGCAAATTGCCCAAGCCCTCTACGAGCGCCACAAAGCCCTCACCTATCCGCGAACCGACGCCCGCTTCCTGCCCGACGACTACATCCCCAAAACCGTCGAGACCCTCACCAAGATTGCAGCCGCTGACAACTCAGCCTTCACCGACCTGCCTGGCTTCGCCGAACACGTCGTCAGTCAGCAATGGGTCAAACCCAGCAAGCGTATCTTCAACGGCGCCAAAGTCAGCGATCACTTTGCGATCATTCCCACCGGACAAGTGCCGAAGAACCTCAACGAGTTTGAGCAAAAACTCTTCGACATGGTATCACGACGCTTCGTCGCCGTATTTTACCCCACCGCAGAATTTCAGATCACCACCCGCATCTCCCGTATCGGAGAAGACGCCTTCAAATCCGACGGCAAAGTGCTCACCGTGCCAGGCTGGCTCGAAGTCTATGGCAAAAACGCAGCAGCATCCGATAGCGAAGGCAAAGGAGGCGACAAAAATATCGTCCCCGTGCAAGACGGCGAAAGTGCCAAAGCCGACGCCATCGAGCTCAAAGAAAAAGAGACCAAACCGCCAGCTCGCTACAACGAAGCCACCCTACTCTCCGCCATGGAGACCGCAGGCAAGCGCGTCGAAGACGAAGAACTGCGCGACGCCATGAGCGAACGCGGACTCGGCACACCCGCCACCCGCGCCTCCATCATCGAGGGACTCATCATGGACAAATACATCTCCCGCGAAGGACGCGAGATCTTTGTCAGCAACCGAGGCGTGCGTGTCATCGATCAACTTCGCGAGATGCAAATCGACATCCTCGCCTCTCCAGAAATGACCGGCGAATGGGAGCACAAACTCAAACTGATGGAACAAGGGCAGCTCGCACGCCCCGACTTCATGGCAGAGATCCGCAGCCTGACCGCCAACGTCGTCAACACCGCCAAAGCTTACGCAGAAGAAGAGCTCAATCGCGAATATCCTCCCTTCCCCGTGCCTTGCCCCGTCTGCGGCTCCGCCGAACTCGGACAAGACGCAGGACGCTACAAATGCATCGAACCCGAATGCAACTTCAACCTCAGCAAAGTAGTCGCCAGTCGTGCGCTGAGCGAAGACGAAGCCAAGCTGCTGCTGACCACCAAACACGTCGGTCCACTAACAGGATTCCTCAGCCGATTTAAAAAGCCCTTTGATGCCGCCATCGTCTTGAACGAAGACAAAAAGAACGGACTCAAAGCCGGCTTTGTATTTGAAAAATCCGAAGCAGAAGAAGCCGAAGAAGTCTCCATCAAAGAAGCGATGGAAAAAGGCGACTCGCT
This sequence comes from Verrucomicrobiales bacterium, assembly GCA_021648365.1. Taxonomy (GTDB): domain Bacteria; phylum Verrucomicrobiota; class Verrucomicrobiia; order Verrucomicrobiales; family DEV007; genus JAADHD01. The sequence continues at coordinate 20,632 of JAKISY010000059.1, read as the reverse complement.
CTGCCCATGCCCTGTCTGTGAGAAAGGCGACATCTACGAGACCCCTACCTCCTACGTCTGTAGCGAGCGCGTGCTCGGCGATGGCTGCAAAGGGCGCCTCAGCAAAGAGATGTGCAAAGTCGAAATCCCGCGCGAGCAAGCGCTCAAGTTTTTCACCGAAGGCGAAACCGATCTGATCGAAACCTTCATCTCCAAAAAAGGACGCCCCTTCTCCGCCAAACTCGGCTGCAACGCCAAAGGTCGACGCATCCTCTCCTGGCAGTTCCCACCACGGAAAAAGAAGGTGCCAGCCAAAAAAGTCGCAGCTAAAAAAGCACCCGCTAAAAAGAAAAGCGCCAAGAAAAAAGCCGCCAAAACAAGCGAATAGGTTCACTTCGAGAGGCCAGCACTCCTCTAACCTTTGGAGTGCGGGCGTCTTAAAGTCGCCTTAACCCGTCCCGGACTGCCGACCTCAGGGTATTAAAGCTTCGCGTCTCGACATCATTACGTGGAATGGATTGGCAATCCGTTTTCTCAATTCTCAATTCTCAATTCTTCCCCCTTAATCACATGCACATCCCGCTGTGGATAAGGAATCGAGATCCCCGCCTCATCAAACGCCTCCTTCACCTGACGCGTGAGATCCCAATACACATCCCAGTAGTCCGAAGTTTTTGCCCACGGACGCACCACAAAGTTGACCGATGAATCAGCCAACTCATGCACCTGAACCACCGTTTCGGGTGCTTCTAAAATCAAGTCATGCTGCGCTGTCAGTTTCTCCAAAATGCCCTGAGCTTGCTGCAAATCATCCTCATAGCCAACTCCGAAAACCAAATCCACTCTGCGAGTGCCTTTAGCAGATACATTGGTGATCACGTCATTCCAAATCTTCCCATTAGGGATGATCACCTGTTGGTTATCAGGTGTCTTTAGAATCGTCGCCACCATGCTCAGCGACTCCACCGTTCCCTCCACACCCGCAGCCTTGATGAAATGCCCCACATCAAACGGACGATAAAATAAAATCATCAAACCCGCCGCGAAGTTACCCAACGAATCCTTCAAGGCAAAACCAATCACAAAACCTGCCCCACCTATCGCAGCGAGCATCGGCCCGATATTCACCCCCAAATAAGAGATCCCAATCAACAGCCCAGCGAACCAAACAACACGACGCACCAATTTCACAAAAAAAGCATGCAGCATTTCCGAAGACCGCCCGCTGCGCTGTAAGGCCTTCCCAAACAATCTCGACAGGATGCGAGACAGCACCGATGCCACGATCAAACAAAGCACAAACACCCCCAATGACTTAGCTAACTTAAGCCCGCCCTGTGGCGAAGTCAGCCAGTGACGCATCACCTTCAACACCGTGCTCGCCCCACCACTTGTTGGGAAACCGCCTACACTTTGCACGTATAACACAGCACTCTTGCTATCCCCCCCCTTGACATCAACCACATTCACCACTTGCCGAACCCGATCGATCAAAGCACCCTTTTCCTCATCCAAGCGAACCACTTTTTTGTGATTCTCACCTACCTGCTCTTTTTTATCCGGATCCAACAAAGCCAATTCCACCTGGCTCAACTCCTGCGCTTTAGCCTGCAACAGATCCAGCCAAGCCGCCAGCTCCACTTCAGTTTGTTCAGCAGATAGAGGCCGCAACCACAACTTCAATGAGTCAGGTAAGATTTCAGGATTCTCCGTACTGACCGCTTGATAGCTAGGCTCACTTTTTTCCCCAACCGCATCTTGAGCATAGAGCCCGCCGCACAGTCCTTGCAATACAAACAATGCCCCCGCCAGAAGCCACAAAAAAACCGTCACTCTCAAGCGCTTCGTGTGACGGGTAACTATCGAAAAGGTATCGTATCGCATGACCTTGACTATGCCTTCCCCCACCCTCATTCCAAGCCAAAAATGAAACACCAAGATATTTCTTTTCATTTAAGAGCAATTAAGCACAATTTCCACTTGCATCCCGCTGATCTTGTAGCAAGATTCGGGCGTCGTTCCCAATCGGAACGCAAAGCATTCCTGCGTAGCTCAGCGGTAGAGCGGGTGACTGTTAATCACTAGGTCGTTGGTTCGAAACCAACCGCAGGAGCCACTTTAAATATCAAAAAGTAGGCAATAATATATCCCTTTAAGGAGCTGATCCATCATTGATAGCTATTAGAAGATAGATGAACTCCCCTGTATTAGAGCATGAGCAAAGACGAACTGAAATTTTTTGCGTGGCTAGCTGGTATTCTGCTAGGTATTTACGGGATGTATGAACTAGGTCTCTACTGGCTACATCATGGAGATTGGGGGTGGAGGGATTGATACACCCACTAAAAATCAAAAAGCCTCGCAGAAACAAGGCGATTAGATAGAAAATAAAATCCTACTAACTCTACCCCCAAAAACAAGCAAACTCGTCCTCATCCACCACCTGCAAAAAATCATCTACTGATTCCACAGTCCCCACGGGTTCATAGCGATGCCATTTTAAATCTGCTCTCTGCCAATAAACTTTCCAATCCTTCGTTTTCTTCACATAGGTTGCCTTAGCAATTGGAGAATCAATCCATTGTGAAGCATCTCTCCAATTCACCCGCAATTCAAAAATAATCACGCTCTGGTCTTCAATCCGGAATGACAGGTCAACCTTGTCACGGACTCTCTCTGGAGGTCTGTGCTTGGTGATGAACTCAGCGACTTTCACCTCGATCAAAGCTTGATCAAATTCTTCTAATGCCATAACTCAGCTTGGTTAATTCAACTATTTTCTAATCTACTGTTTAGATGCTTTGACTTTCAACTTCAGGTCTCGAAGCTTGTCATCATCCACGACATTAAGAGCCTTATTCTTGATCTCCAGTGCAATATCTCCATGGCCAGTCATGTCAGCTACCGTGATTATCTGAATACATTTTTTGACAAAGTTTTTCCTATTCCAATCCTTCCCATCAGCATCTTCAAACATTGCTTCGTCTCTCAAATATCCAGCATATGCGATTTTGTAGCTTTTAGAGTAATCTTTGACGTAATTCTTAGCAAGGTCGTATTCGCCAAGTTCAAATACGGTGTCTTTAATATACAGCCAAAGCATCTCTGCTCTTTGGCTGTCCTTTGATTCTATTTCCCTGAAGAGTTTGATTGATTTTTTGTCCTCGCCCAAAGTTCTGTTCAGCGCACAGACATCTTGAAACAAGGAGTTATCTCCTTTCCCGCCTAGCAGTATATTTTGTTTGGCATCTCTTGTTTTTTCCATTTTCTTGAGTGCAGGAGGATAAACATCCCCCAGTTCCTTCCAATACATGAGAGCAAAGGATAATCTAACACCAACCATCGCCCTCTCATGCTCTAGCGAATGATCGTGAAACCAAACATACCTTTCCAGAGCTTCCTTGTATTTACCCGATTTAGCCAATTTTTGCGTCTCACGAAGGTAAACTTGCATATTCTCAGCCTGTAAATGAGATAGCGAGAACGCCAAAAGTGACAAAGCTATTATTAAGTTTTTCATTTTTATTTTACAGTAGTTCTAAGCCCAAGATTCACCTCTCAATCGCCATCTCAAACATCCTTCTAGCTACAAAAGACCTATCCTGCGCAACAACTACCCACTTCCCTATTAGCCCAACCTCCCCTCGCCCATCACAGCCTCTTCGCAAGTGAGAAACCCGAATTGACAAGAAATACATGAAAAGTTCAGCTCTTTTCCCCTACTACTTTTGTTTCATTTCCATTCCACTGGTGCTTGCACATTCTGACCACAACGGCATGGTAAGGGCACTTACTTTTCATTTTTTTTCAGCATCAACATGTCCACCACCGTCCGCACTCGTTTTGCTCCTTCGCCCACAGGCCACCTTCACATCGGTAGCGCTCGCACAGCTTTGTTCAACTGGCTGCTCGCTCGACATACCGGTGGAACTTTTGTGCTACGGGTCGAAGACACCGATGCCGCGCGCAATACCGAAGCCTCACGCGACGCCATCTTCTCGGGTCTGAAATGGCTCGGCATGGACTGGGATGAAGGTCCACAGGTCGGCGGCGATTACGGCCCCTATTTTCAAAGCGAACGCAATGAGATCTACGACCGCTACCTCGCCCAACTCGAAGCCAGCGACCGTGCCTATAAAGATGAATCGGGTGCCACTCGTTTTCGTATGCCTGACCAGCCGATCACCATCGATGATCTGATCTGCGGGTCACAAACCATCAACCTAAAAGAGCAGGGCGCCACCCGTTGGGATGCCAAACTCAAAAAAGACGTGGCAGCGAACCCCGATCTCGTCATTCGCCGTGCCGATGGCTCCTACATCTTTCACTTCGTCAATGTGGTCGACGACATCGACATGAAAATCACCCACGTCATCCGTGGCGAAGATCACCTCTCCAACACCCCCAAACACGCAGCCCTCTTCGAAGCCCTCGGCGCCCCGCTGCCGATCTTCGTCCACATCCCGCTCAACCTCAACGCCGACGGCTCCAAAATGAGCAAACGCGACCAGGGCGCTTCGATCACCGACTACATCGAACAAGGTTTTCTACCGTCCGCAGTCTGCAACTACATTGCCCTGCTCGGTTGGTCGCCAAAAGACGATGAAGAGATTTTCTCACTAGAAAAATTAATCAAACGTTTTGAGCTAAGCGGCATCAACCGCTCCAACTCACGTTTTGATTTCAAAAAATGCCTATGGCTCAACGGAGAACATTTGCGCCGTCTCGATGCTGATGAACTGCTTCAAAAATCCACTCCATTTCTGACAGAAAAAAACATCCCGCTCGACGACCCTCGCCTCCCCGCTGCGCTGCAACTCATCCGTGAACGTGCAGAAACCCTGGACCAAATCCCCGCGGGCATTGCCCCTATTTTTTCCGCCGATATCGAAATCGAAGAGAAGGCTCTAGCCAAAATATCAGGACGCAAAAACATCACCGATGTCTTGCAGGGACTACATCATAGCTTTGCCGATCAAAGTGACTGGAGCGAAGAAAACATCAAAGCCAGCATCGTCGCAACAGCAGAAAAACTCGAGCTCAAGATGGGAGCGCTCATGCTTCCCTGTCGTATCGCTGCCACCGGCAAAGCGGGTGGTCCCGACTTGCTCCCCCTGTTAGTTCTGATTGGCAAAAATATCGTGCTTGACCGCATCACCCAATTGATCGCAAAATTGTAAACCCGTAGCTTGGGCATCCTGCCCAAGAATAGTTAGACCAGAGTCCAACAAATCATTTCAGTCACGAACCACCTCACTCTTACTCTTACTCTTATCCTTCCCCATACTGCCCTGCCTTCACCATGAGCACATCCAAAGACGTTTACACCTTCGCAGATCTCTGTGACTGGTCACAAAGCACGCGCGACCTTCAGCCCCCCGCCAAACTAAGCGTTTTTGGTGATCCTATCGCCCACTCGCGGTCGCCGCAAATGCACAATCCAGCACTCCTTGCCGCAGGCATCGATGCTCAATACGTGCGCCTGCACGTGCAACCCGACCAGTTAGGCGATGCTCTACAGCAATTAAAAGAACAAAACTTCACCGGCACCAATCTCACCATCCCCCACAAAGCCGCCGCCATCGAGCACATGGATGACATCGACGAAACTGCCCGCCGCATCGGAGCGGTCAACACCGTGCTCGTCGAAGATCAAAAACTGATCGGCTTCAACAGCGACGCTCCAGGTTTTGCTCGAGCGATCCGAGAAGAGTTTTCTGTCGATTTGCGAGACCTAAGAATCCTGATCATTGGCGCAGGTGGCGGCGCTGGACGCGCAGTAGCCGTGCAAGCCGCCATGGATCGCTGCGAACGACTGGTGCTCGCCAATCGCACTACCGACAAAGCTGAAGCCCTCGCTGCAGAGCTAAGCCCTTTCTTCAAAGAAGATCGCGTATCAGGTCCGATGGCACGCCTCGAAGCGATCTCCCTCGACGAAGCCGCTTTAGAAGCACAGATGGACAACATCGATCTAATTGTCAATGCCACCTCACTCGGCATGAAACGCGGAGACCCAGAAGCCCTACCCTCGGCCCTCATCCAACCCCATCATTTCATCTACGACATGGTTTACAGCCCCGCCCGCACCCATCTCATCGCCCAAGCGGAGAATGCTGGAGCACGCGCCGCGAATGGACTTTCCATGCTCCTGCATCAGGGGGCCATCTCCTTTGAATACTGGTTCAACCGCGAAGCCCCACTGGAAGCTATGCGTAAAGGGATCCAAGATTCGTTCCTGCCAAGTTAGCCCCTTAGCTGGATTGCTCCAGCCGATCTACTTCCGTAAAAAAACATCACTTACCTCCACAAGGAACCTCATGAAACGACGTCACTTTTCCCCCCTCGCCCTGAGCCTTGCAGCGCTATCTGCACCACTCTTCTCCAGCTTGCAAGCAGCCGATAAAGCATCTAAAGACGATGGCAAATTACGCATCATTTGTTTTGGAGCCCATCCCGATGACGCCGAATACAAAAGCGGAGGCACCGCTGCCAAATGGGCAGCCATGGGGCATCATGTGAAAATGGTTTCCGTCACCAATGGCGATATTGGTCACTGGAAAGAAGCGGGTGGCGTTTTTGGTAGTGATGAAAAAATGGCAAAAATTCCATCACCCGATGATAAAGAAGCTCGCTTCGAATACATGAAAAAAAGCTGGAGCCGTCGCAACGGGCGCGAAGCGGACAAATACCGTGATTTGTTGATCAAATTCTACGGCAAAGAACATGGCGAAAAGGTCAAACACGCCGAGACTTTTGAAATCTGCGAATATGGCCGCCAACCAAGCGCCGCCGACATCAAAAAACTGTTCCCCTTTTACGGTAAATGAGCGAAACCCCTCCAGCCAGCGACTGCCCCGATCCGTCTCCACCCAAGACGGACGAGGAACCGCTAGACCCAGAAAAGCTCAGTGCCGAAGAACAAATGGCACTCTACGAAAAATCGCTCAAGGAAGACGACTGGGGTCATCAACCTTGTTGATCTATCTTGTTACCCGTCGCTTTTGAGAACTTGGTGAATTTCAGCAACAAGCTTTTACCTTCAGGTAGTTTCCTTCCGGCGGTCTCATTACAGTCGGCTGTTTTTCTCGTTTCGGTATCGCTTTTCACTTTCCTCCCAAATTTAGTGAACCTCATTCCAACAACATTTTTTCAGAACGTGCCCCGTGAGCTTAACCTAGTGCCAATCTATTTGAGCGACCCAAGCCGAAAATACGTAGCAGCAAAATAAACGTTTTGCCGCGATAATTTCTGGAGTTCATTTCTTCAATCCTGATTTTCTCGCCATCAAAAGACAACTCAATTCGGCAAGCTTTTCCATCAACAAAAAAATCTGGATCAGTATCAACAAACACAGCTTTACGATTTTTCGAATCATCATCGAGCTTCACAAAACTAACCGCAAATTGAAAGCGCAATTTACCCATTTCAAAATCTTCAAATCTCACCAAACTCAAGCTGCCGAACCTGCTCTTCATCTATGGCAATTTGCGCTTTCAACTCCCCCAGCCCCGCAAACTTTTTTTCTTCGCGGATCAGTTTCACAAAAGTCACCTCCAAATCCTCACCATAAATCTCCTCATCGAAATCCAATAGAAATACTTCGAGCAAACGTCGCCCTTGATCCCCCTCCACCGTTGGGCGATAACCTAGATTTGCCAATGCCACATGTTTGCTTCCCCGGCCCGCATCCCGTGTCGCCAGCACCGCATACACCCCACTCGGCGGCAATTGCTCATTGTGCACGCTCAGATTAGCCGTCGGATAGCCTATCGTGCGTCCTAATTGATTGCCCTTCACCACCGTCCCCAAAACTGTGTAATCCCGTCCCAGCAATATTTTAGCCGCAGCAAAATCACCGAGCTGTATGGCCTGCCTGATGGCTGTGCTACTGATCATCGCATCCCCCTCACACACGGGAATCACTCCCTCTGCCTTAAACCCCAATTCTCCTCCCAATTCTTTTAGCAAGTCCAAATCACCAGAGCGTTGCTTCCCAAAAACCCAATCCTTGCCCACACTGATATGTACCAAATCCTCGCAGGCTTCACTTAATTGACAAATAAACTCCTGACCTGATAGCTGAGAAAAAACCTTATCAAAACGAATCAATAAAACCTGACTCACCCCTATCGCGGACATCAGCACAAGTTTATGCGCAGTGGAGGTCAGTAATCGTGGAGCTTCTTTGCTGGACAACACCGACCGAGGATGCGGATCAAAAGTCACCACCACTGCAGTGCCGCTCACTTCCTCTGCCACCGCGACCGCCTCACCGATCACCGCCTGATGCCCTCTATGCAGACCATCGAATACTCCAATCGCCAAACAAACGGGACCCGATATCCTACTCAACCCAGCAATATCCTCCACAATCTGCATTCTATCTCCTAGCTTCTAACTCCTTTCTCCTAAAAGATCACGCTCCGCGCATTCTCGAAACCTCAGGCAAACTCAGCATCGTTTCGAGCACCTCATCTCGCTTACCCTCTTTAAGCTGCTCAAAAGTCACCACACGGCTCAGATCAAATTTGCCCGAACGAGTACGGCGCAACTTGCTCAAATGCGCCCCACAACCTAGCTTCGCACCGATATCATCAGCGTAGGTGCGTACATAGAAGCCCTTGCTGCACTTCACTGTGAAATCAATCTCTGGCAAAGCAATACGATCAATGCGCTTGCTATACACGTAAACCAAACGTGGATCACGTTTCACCGTTTTTCCCTGGCGAGCTAACTTATAAAGTGGCACTCCATCTTTTTTGATCGCCGATACCATTGGCGGTATTTGATAAAAATCTCCTTTGAACTCATCAAAAGCAGAATTGATCACTTCTGGAGAAAAATCCGGCACCTCTTTTTCTTCAAGGGTTTCACCTTCCGCATCTAGGGTATTGGTGGTCTTACCCAAAGTGAGTGTGCCCACATACTCCTTATCCTCACTCATCAACAAGTCCTGAATCTTCGTCGCTCGACCCACTACTAAAATCAGTAAGCCAGTCGCCATCGGATCCAAAGTCCCGCAATGTCCGATTTTTTTTATACCCAGACAACGGCGTGCAACCGCCACCACATCGTGAGAGGTCATATCTTGCCCCTTGTCCACTAACAACACTCCGTCTATTGAATTATCCATTGATCACTTTTTCCACACTTGATAAAAATCTCACTGCCGCCTCATCGATCGGCCCAGCCATTCTAGTGCCCGCCGCTAATTGATGGCCACCTCCTCCAAATTCAGCACAAATCTTACCAACATCGGCATTCGGAGTTTTCGACCGAGCACTGACCCTGATTTTGCCATCTTCCATTTCTTCAAAAAATACCGCTATCACCACACTATCGACTGAACGAATCACATCGATCAAACCTTCCGTATCCGAAGGCTGCACACCATGTTCGTTAATCACCGCGCGCTTCAGCTTCCAACTCGCCACCTTACCGTCACAAGAAATCAGCAGTTCTTTGAGCAACTCACGCAGCACAAAAATACGCCGTAAAGGATAGGACTCGTAGAGATCTTGTGATATCTCACCCACATCCACCCCGCCGCGCACCAACTCTGCCCCTACTTCAAAAGTATGTGCCGTGGTGCTCGGGTAGCGAAAGGAACCGGTGTCCGTAGAAATACCTGCCCAGATATTATAACGGCTGATTTCATCTAGCGGCCAATCCATCTCTTTGATCAGATCAAATACAATTTCACCAGTAGCAGGAGCTTTAGCTGCGATAAAGTTCAAATCTCCGTAACCAGGGTTACTAACATGATGATCCAAGTTGATCAACACACCACGATCCGCAAAAGTAGCCCACACCTCATCCCCCGCACGTTGCTCTGAAGCCGTATCCAAAATGAGCGTGACATCGACCACCAAAGGCGATTCCAAATCCGAGGGACGTTTCACCATCGATACCCCTGGCAAAAACTCTAAGGCAGCAGGCACTCCGTCCTCATTCAAAACCGTCACTTGCTTGCCCAATTGACTCAACACCTGCCCCAAAGCTACCGCCGAGCCAATCGCATCGCCATCAGGTCGCACATGACTCAACACCGCAATGCTGTCCGCTTTCAATAAGGCGTCGCCAATTTGTCGAAGAGTCTCCATCTTGTCTCCTGCCAGCAAAAAATAATCCGCTTAATCCTCAGCAACACCATCCGCAGTATCTACGTCCGCTGGCTGGCTCTCTTTCTCTAGGCTATCGAGTAAAGACACCACTCGAACCCCCCGTTCAACGGAGTCATCGGAGAAAAATTTCAAGCGCGGCGTGTATCTCATCGTCACTCGCTTGCTCAGATAGCTCTGCATTGCCACACGGTTGTGATTGAGTTTTTCTATCACTCGATGAATGGCGCTGCCATCCCCAATCACCCCGACATGCACTTTTGCGCTTTGCAGGTTAGGTGCTACCTCGACACTGTGCACAGACACCAATACATTCAAGAAATCGAATTCCTTGCTGATATAGTTACCTAACTCGCGTTTTAGCAACTCGTTGACTCTTAGCATGCGTTGGCTCATGATCGTCTGGCAAACTGCCAATATCTGCCACCTTCAAAGTGACCATCAAATAAATTTAGAATTACAGCGTTTGATCCACCTTCTCAAGCTCGTAACACTCGATGATATCCCCAGGCACATAATCGTTGAACTTACCCAAGCGAATACCGCACTCCAAGCCATTGCGCACTTCTTTAACGTCATCTTTGAAACGTCGCAAAGTAGCAAATCCACCATCGTAAACAGCTTGCTTGCCTCGCAATACACGAGCGCGAGCCTTGCGAGCCATGCGACCGTCGATCACGATACAACCACCCACACGCCCCGAAGAGAGCTTGAATAATTCTTTCACTTCAGCATGTCCGATGACATTCTCACGAGTTTCAGGATCGAGCATGCCCAACAGCGACTCCTTCACCTGATCAATCAGTTCATAAATGATACTGAACAACTTGACCTGGATGCCCTCACGTCTAGCGATCGGCACCGCCTTACCCTCAAGCTTGGTATTAAAGCCAATCACCACTGCTTCCGAGGCACTGGCTAACATCACATCCGACTCCGTGATCGGGCCAGCGGATGCGTGCAGGATGTCTATCGAAATCTTATCGGACTCGATATCCATCAAAGAGTTGGTCACGGCTTCCACCGAACCCTGCACATCGCATTTCAAAATCAATTTCAGCACCTTCTTGTCACCCGCTTCTATATTCTGGAAAAGAGTCTCCAAAGAAGTTTGCTCAGGTGGTGCAAGTTTTTTCTGACGCCTTTCGTCGAGACGCTCCTCGCTCAACTTCTTCGCGTGGCGCTCCGAGTCCATTTGAATCAGATCATCACCCACATTGGGTAAACCGCTGAATCCCAAAATTTCAACTGGCTCGGCTGGACCCGCCTTTTTGATCAATTTGCCATCCGTGCAGTAAAGGGACTTGATCTTACCCGAATAACTTCCGCAGATAAAAGGAACCCCAGTTTTCAGCGTCCCCGACTGCACCACCACCACCGCAGTTGCCCCTTTACCCGCCGTCATTTTAGCCTCGATCACTGTGCCGCGAGCAGCCCCTTCAGGGTTAGCTTTCAGCTCCATGATCTCCGCCTGTAGCGTAATCGCTTCATACAGATCATCTAGCCCAGCTCCCGTTTTCGCCGAAACCTCAATGCACATAGTATTACCACCCCAGTCCTCGGGAGTCAGATCGCGCTCTTGTAGCTGAGCTTTGACTTTCATCACGTCTGCGCTTGGCAAATCCGTTTTGTTGATCGCAATAATGATGCCTACATCTGCGGCACGCGCATGATCAATCGCCTCGCTCGTGGTTGGCATGATGCCGTCATCTGCCGCAATCACCAAAATCACGATATCCGTCACATGCGCCCCGCGAGCACGCATTTCGGTGAAAGCCGCGTGACCTGGTGTATCAATGAACGTGACTTGTTTGTCATCACGAGTCACAGAATAAGCTCCCACATGCTGAGTGATGCCACCCGCCTCACCGTCCACCACCTTCGAATTGCGATAATAATCCAACAACGAAGTTTTGCCGTGATCCACATGACCCATGAAGGTCACAATCGGCGGACGCGCTGGTAATTCAGCCTCCTCATTGACCTCTTCTTCTTCAGGCTCCTCTATAACCTCCTCAACCTTATGGACTCCACCACCCTTTTCACGTTTTTCCTGCTCCAGAACAAAGCCGTTTTTCTCACAAATCTGAGCCGCGATATCAGGCTCTATGGATTGGTTCTGATTGACGAACACATCCAAGCCCATCAGATCTTTGATCAAAGCAAACGGTTTGATCCCTATCTCAAAAGCCAAATCCTTCACCACGATCGGCGGTTTCAAGTTAATGATTTTCGCCGGATCGATGGCCTCCCGCTCAGCCTCCTCTTGCTCCGCAGCCACCTTTTCTGCCTCCTTCTCAGCTGCCGCTTTTTCCTCAGCCTCTAATTTAGCTTGCGCGAGTTCTCGCTCCCTCGCTAGACGCCTCTTCTGAACCAAAGCGTCCGCCTGTGGCCCTGTCAGCGACGAAAAAACCGTGCCTTCAGAAGCTCTAGAGTCAATTTGATTACGCTTGCTCTTACTGCGCAGCTCAGCCTTGCGCTCCTCTTCCTCAAAGAGGTTCAGAGCACCCTTTTTTTTCTCATCCAGTGTGCTCTCGCGTTTTTCGCCAGAGCCACCCTTGTCCGCAGCTGCGTCTTGTGTTTTCGATGCCATTAAATCCTACTTTCCCTTGATTGAAATACCAAAAATTCTGTTCTGTTCTCGTCTGAGCTTGCACTAGACTTCTCCACTTACGTTAGTTGCTTCTTCTGCCGGAGCACCGTCTGCAACTTCTTCGCTAGCTGCAGGACTGTGAATCTCCTTAGCTTTCGCCAAAATCACCGCAGCCTCGTCTTCAGAAATACCGATGATGCCCGCGATATCTTCCGCATCGACCGAAGTCGCCAGCATCTCAATATTAGTGATCCCACCGCGCACCAATTCCAGCGCTTTTTCCTGCTCCAAACCTAAGGGCTTGATCAAAGCTTCAGCCGCAGCTTCCACCCTAGCCTCGAAAGCTTCATGCACCGACTCGTCTTTCTCCACTTGGATATCCCAACCGACCAGACGAGAAGTCAGACGCGCGTTCTGACCACGGCGACCGATCGCTTTAGCCAGCTCTTCTTCCTCCACCGTCACCTTCACCGAGTGAGCCTCTTCATCGAGATCAATCGAACGAATCAACGCCGGTTTCAGTGCGTCTTGCACAAATTCTTTGATATCCTCACTCCAACGAATGATATCGACCTTTTCGTTGTTCAGCTCACGGACAATATTTTTCACCCGTGCACCACGCAGTCCCACACAAGCACCCACCGGATCAATTTTTTCGTTCGCACTGTAAACCGCGACTTTAGTTCTATAACCAGCCTCACGTGCAATGCCACGAATCTCCACCGTGCGATCAGCGATCTCGCTCACCTCCGATTCAAACAGACGACGAACAAAATTAGGATGACTGCGAGACAAAATGATCTCAGGTCCACGCGATCCATTCTCCACAGCGACCACATAAGCAGTCACACGATCACCGACATTGTATTCCTCTGTATTAACCCGCTCTCTTGAAGGCATAATCCCCTCAAACTTACCTAGATCCACCATCACGTCAGATCTTTCAAATCGACGCACCGTGCCACTGACGATATCACCAGCACGATCTTTAAATTCCTCATAAATCAAAGCTTTCTCAGCTTGACGCAAACGTTGCAGCATCGCCTGTTTGGCTGTTTGCGCCGCAATACGTCCAAAATCTTTAGGAGTCACATCCACTTCGATCTCCTGATCGAGCTCAGCATCGGGCCGGATTTTACGTGCTGTCACCAGGTCCAATTGATCATAAGGATGCGCCACCGTCTCCACCACCACTAACGATGCGGTTGCCTTGATCTCTCCATTATCTGGATTGATACGAATCTCCAAACCACGGGCAGGCCCAATGCTTTTCCTCGATGCCGCCAAAAGGGCGCTCTCAAGAGCTTCGATCATCGTAGCGCGATCGATTCCCTTTTCCTTCTCGTAATACTCAAAGAGTGCTAATAATTCGCTGGTCATGGTCCTGTAGGAACCTGAGACAGAAAAGGGCGGGAAAAATTTTCCCACCCCAATTCTCCTCTAAAGCATAAAGCCTAGGTCATCCAAGTGTTGTAAGCTTGAATCATAGAGGCAATATATCAAAATCGCAAGCAGAAAACCCGCAGCAACTTTTCCTTTAACTTTTCCTTCATTTTCAACTTGCACATCATTCATTTATGACTTAAATCACAGCCGTTGCAGAAAACCACTCGATGGTGACTGTAACAAATGAAGAAAGGGTGGGTAGCTCAGTTGGTAGAGCAGTGGCCTTTTAAGCCATTTGTCCTGGGTTCGAGCCCCAGTCCGCCTACTTCTTCACTTGTTTTCCCCTTCGCTCCGATGTTCCCCGAGCGATGCCAAACAGCCTGGCTGCTGTAAAAATTATAAGCCGGCCGCCCCGGCTGTCACCTTCCATTCAACTCACAAGTCACCCTAGGCTGAGTGAAAACCAGTAAACAGCGAATATCTTTTTCAGCCAAGCCCGTCAGTTTCATCAATGCCTCTTGATACAGCTCCATCTGCGCTCGATAGACCTCCACCTCATCCGTGATCGCTAGCTCACCTTCCACCCGGCTCGTTTTATAATCGATGATCTCCGCCCTGAGCAAATCCCCGCTGCCAGCATCTCGCAACAAGACCACCCTATCAAACACCCCCGAAACCCAGCCATCGCTCAACAGCAACTCAAAAGCCTTCTCCCGCCACAGCTCAGCCACCACCCCATCAGCAGGCTCAAGCAACAAATCCGCAATACAACTCTCTCTCAAAGCACATCTAACGTGACGCCTCGCCTCCGTATCCCCCCCATCACTCTCCGTCAAAAATAACGGCAACCCTCCTCCCTGTGGCAACCACTCGATTTGTTCAAACAGCGCATGCACCTGATTACCGAAAACCCGCGCATCCGCCCCTCTAGCAGAAAATAACAGCTCCGCCCCATACTGACTAGCCCCATGATCCGAAGGCGTCAACCGCCTCTCCCTGCGCTGCCCCATGCCTAACTCGATCTCAGCCTCCCCCCCCACATCCTCCGCATCAACCCGACGCTCATCACACTCATATTCCAAATACCACTCCCGCTGCCCGCGAGCATAACTCTCCACCACCCCCTCACCACCCACCTTGGTAGCGCATCGCTCACCCTCATCATCAAACTCACTGAGCGTCGCTTCCAGCAATGCTAAGAAATTCAAAGCTTTCGACGTTCCATATCGAGGCGCCAACATATACAAACCTTGTTTAGCTCTCGTCATCGCCACATACAGCACACACAAAGACTCAAAACCCGCAGCCGCCTGCAAGCTTTGCCGATGCTCACGCAACACAGGATCCAATTCCTGAAACGCCTTATTCGGCAAATCCAATACCCACGGATGCTCTTCGCTACCACCAACACTCAATCCATTATCCACCGTGCATAGCGACTTCATACCAGCTATCTCTGGCAAGATCACCACGTCAAACCCCAAACCCTTCGAGCCGTGAACCGTCATTACCTGAATCGCCTTTTTCGAAACTTGAGCTTTCGCTTTTTGACCTTCTGCAAACTCAAGAAAACCATCCACACTGCGATCCCCCGTTTCATCGAACTCTCTCGCCATTTGCAAAAAAGCCGACAAGCGCTGCTGCGCAAACTCATCCTGCAAATCGCCCGCAACCTCTAAGCGCTGCTGCCAAAGCTCCAACAAGGCTTCAAAGCCCTGACCATCAATCATCGTCAAAGTCTGCATCGCCAAGCGCCGCAACGACACCCCTTCTCGCTTCATCCACGCCGCGATCGGAGTCATCGCCAGATGCCCCGCAGCGAAGCGATCCCCCGGATGCCCCGCCAACTTGATCAGCGAGAGCAAAGCCAAAGTCACAGGATTGTCACTGACGATCGACACCTTCGCCCCGCCTTCCACCTCATCGATGCCCGCTTCCCGCAAGCTATCCATCACCTTATCCACCATCCCCCCACTACGACAAAGAATCGCACAAGACAGCTCCCTGCCGAGAGGGTCCACCTCCGTCACCGTCCGCACCATCAAATCGAGCACATCCTCCTCTTTCGCTTTATCCACATCCGGATGCCAAAGCGCGACAAAACCTGCCAAGGCTTTAGTTTTGTGTGAACAACTGTGCTCTTTCCAATGAAAGGCCTGCACCGCCTCCTGAGACAACAAATCCTGCAGCGTATCTCGATCAGAAAAAACCTGATTCACCGTATCGATGATCGCCGGCCCCGAGCGATAAGATTCATCTAGAGACTTCACCTCCACACCAGCACGATAATGCTCCACCACCTCCGAGAACAACTTCGGATCTCCCCCACGCCAACCATAGATCGACTGCTTCGTATCACCCACCTGAAAGTAACTGCGCCGCCCCTCGCTGTCCTGCACCACCTCATCCACCAAATCCTTGATCGCCCGCCACTGCACTCGACTGGTATCCTGAAACTCATCCAACAACCAATGATCAAACTGCGCATCCAAGCGATACGCCAACTCAAAGCTCACCCCATTCTCCGCCCCCACAGTCAAACCATGTTCCCCACCCATCACTCTTGCCACATCTTCAAACTGCAACTGCCCGCGACGACGAACTTTTTCATCATAACACCGTTCATAAGCATCTACCACCTTCCACACCCCCTGAGTGCGTTTCAACTTAGCCGCAAAATTCATCGCTACCAGTGCTTCCACAAAGTCCGCCACTGCCTGACATGCCATCGCATCAAACTCGATCTTTTTGCGCTCGATCGTGATCTTCGCAGAACCCTCTCGCAGCTCGGTCCACTGTAAGAAGAAATTAGTGGTCAGATATTTCACCCCAGCAGGCAAAGCCATACCCGCCACGATCTTTTTACTGTCTTCGAAAAAGGTCTGCCAGCGCTTCTGCTGTTTGTCCTCCGGCCCAAGCTCCGGCGACAACAACAACAAGCTCCGCAAAGCCTGATTCAACTCAGCACGCCCATCACCCTGCACCGCCCACTCCCCATCAGGCCAAATAGCCCTCGCATCGCCCCATCGCTCACCCGCTGGCACATCTAGATAGAGCCGTTGATAATCTGCGATAAAACCATCTAGGTTCTTAAAAAAACTATTCTCCTCTATGCCAAAAGTCGCCTGCTTGAAGGCCTCTAGAAATTCCTGCAAAGCCTGCTTGTTCTCCACCACTTCATAAAACACCCGCTCCGCCACACTCGCTCGAACCGCTTCAATCTTAGCCTTATCCACCATCATCGAGAACTCGCCACCCAATCCGAACTCCAGTGGAAAAGCCCCCACCACACGAACAAAAAAACTGTCCAAAGTCCCCAAAGTTAAACGATGCATGCCACGCGTCAGCTCCTTCAATAGTCGCAAAAAATCTGCCTGACTGAACCCCTCACGTCCCACCTCCTTCGCCAAAGTCTTCGCCGCCTCCGCATCACTCGCAGCTTTCGCCAACTTTTCCAGAATCGCATCAAAAAACTCCCCCGCAGCCTTAACCGTAAAAGTAAGCGCAACGATCCGCTCCGCTGGCACCCCATACGCCATCAACTTGATAAAACGGTTAGTCAACGCATAGGTCTTGCCCGAGCCCGCCGACGCCTCAATGATCTCACTTCCGATACGGACTCCTTCTTCACTCATCAGCAGAACCCTCCATTCTCAACTCACCTTTGGCATTTACATCAGAAAACACCGCTTCAAAGGCATCCCAATCCAGACTCTCCACAAAATCTGGAAAACCGAGCTTTTTGAAATCGTCATACTTCAGTTTCTTCGCAGGTGGCCAGAACTGCCCTTTTTGCACCTGCCCGATCACCCCCTCCACACAAGCCTGAGCCGAACGCAACAGCCCCGCATCCATTCCCATGCCTCCACGCCAAGCACTGTAGCCACCATCACTCAGAGCCTTGGGCAGATTCACATACGCACTATCGACCAAACCCTTGCCCCGTTCCGCCGCCAAATACCGCTCGGCCCACAGTGCATACACCGGCAACTGCAAGTTGATCCAGCGGTAGATTTTTCCATCCTCAGGCAATTCATAAAGCATCCAATCGGGGAAATCCTCCTCCGACTCAGTCCGTTTCAAAACTTGCAAATGAGCCTCGAAACTTCCACTCGCTTTGCCCGATGTCTTGTAGTCGATCAGACGATAACAACCCTGATCATTTTTCTCGATACGATCAATCGTGCCCGTGACCGGCATCCCCGCCAGCAACCACGGCTCATCGCCCTTGCCAAAAACCTTCTCAGTCGCCACCACACGCCAGCCCTGCTCCAGCGCAGCGACATGATGCCGCGCAGCCAAGCTCAGGCGATTGATCGCCACCTCAGACTGCAGCAACACCGTAGCCGGAGGCTTCGCCCCATAAAGATCGCTCACCTGCACCCGCACCGCCTCTTTCAGTGCCTCATAAACTTTGCCAAAATCCCTCTCATCCACCCATTCAGAATCTGGTCCCAACACCTCCAAAGCACGGTGACACAGACTACCAAACTCCATCGCATTCATCTCCACCTTCTTGCTGTCCACCTCATCCGTGCCCAATAGCCGTTTCAAAATAAAACGGAAGGGGCAACTCAGGTATGCACTAAACGTCGTGCCTGACAAAGACTGCGGCTTTTTCTCCATCAGATACTCACGATCAAACGGCACTTCCAGCTTCCAGCTCAAATTCCACGCAGGCAAAGCACGCTCAGACTTGCTCTTCTTAGCATCTTCGGCAAACAAGTTCAGAGCACGACGTGGCAAATCCGCGTCCTCACACTGAAACAGCAAACGCGAAGGTTTCAGCAAATCCCCGCCAGCAGTTAATTTCCCCACCAGCAACTTCACCTCATGCCCCTGCTGCAAGCGCCAAGTCAGCATCGACTCCAGCAAATAAGCATCTCGCGCAAAACGATCCGCATTATCCCGTAAATCAAGCAGCGAGCGCAAAGCATCTGGCAAAAACATATCGCCGATCACCGCACTCGGCACCAAGCCATCATTCATCCCGCTGATCACCAGATCATCCGCCCCCTCCCATGCCAACTCCAACCAACCCTGCAGTTCCAGATCACTAGCATGACGATCTCCCGGATAATACCGCAGCTCAGCCAGCGAATCCAATAGCACCTCAAACAAATCCGCCACCCCCAAGCCAGCACCTCGCTTCCCCGTCAAGCTCACCACCTGACTCATCTCCCCCGCCAGTTGATGGCTGCGATCGCCGATGTTTGCCAACAAGGTCGCATCATCATCCTCACTGCCCACTTGTCGATCACCTAACCACGCCCGTAGTAATTCTTCCACCGCCTCAGCAAAGGGCCGTTCGCGAAACCCCCTCTCCAAATCCCTGATCACATCCATCGCCAACCACTGACCCGCCAGCGGACGATGCCGACCTCCCTCCCTATCTTGATCCCGTCGCAAAGCCTCCAGAGCATCCTCACAAGAGCGGGGCAAGGCGCGTTCTTTCAGCTCATCAAAAGCCCGCAAGATTCCCGTTTTATTAAAATAAATTTGCTCCCCTTCACTCCCCACATCTTGCCTCACGTTTTTTCCAAACTGAGCTGCCAAACTGTCCAGCCAACTCGCATTTCTCAACATCTCAAGAAAATCGCAGAACCTGCCCGACTTCAGATACTTAGCAAAACCATCCAAGAAATGATACAAACTGTGCTTGCGAAAAGGCTGCCCATCTGGATCAAAAACCTCCACCCCCACTTCATTCAACGCACTCTTGAGCACCGCTACCACATCCGCATCCGCACAACCCACCGCCACCGCGTGATCCGCCAGCGACTCCCGTTCACGGCGAGTGCGCAAAAAATCCAATACCGCATCTTTCTGCCCCTCCGCATCCGCCGCCAAGTGAATATGCTCATCCCTCAAAGCAGAAAAAATACGCTGCTGCCAAAAAGAAGCCTCCGCTCGCCCCCAATCATCAAAGCCCGCCTCCAATTCCTGCGGCGCATAAATGCACACCTCCAGGGGAACCACCTCTTCAGCCAAACCACCCGCCAAGGCAAAAATCATCAACTGCAAAGGATCAGGCACCGCCATCAGCACCACCTTCTCCACCCCCTGCGGCACTTGCCAAGCCCGAGCATTGGCGATTTTAACCGCCTCCGCATCCGCCAAACCAGCCCCTTGCAAACGTCGCATCACCCGTTTTTCCAAAGCCGCTACCTGTCGCCAACGTTCCCGTTCTGGCAACTCTTGCCCCTCCACCTCATCTGGCAAATCCTTCACCAACATCCCCCCCTCTGCCAAAGCCGCACGAGCATGCAACAACTCATCCGCCACCTTGCCCGCCCAGTCCGCCCCCTGTTCAGGCGGCTTGACCGGAAATAATACCTCATACTCGTCCAGATCTATCGCCATCAACTCCTGCATCCACGCCAGCTTAGCCGCCGCCGAACTCGCCGCCTTGCCCGCACCCGTCACCCCATCAGCCCCCCCACCCGTTTGAAAAAAATCCTCCGGCACCATCAAACGCGGAGGCAACAAAGCCCCCTCCTGCTCCAGCGTCGCAGCAGCCAAAGCCTCGCGCAAGCGTCTGCCCGCATTGCGC
>JAKISY010000058.1 GCA_021648365.1 Verrucomicrobiales bacterium | reverse complement strand
GAGAGGTCACTGAGCCAATAAGGAAGTCCAAGCTCTCGCCTACCTCGACCTTCAAGCGATCTTGTTTTTGCTGTAAATGCCATTTTCCCATCAGGTTATTATTTAGATTTCATTCAGGCGTTCTAATGCGCCTGAATGAAACAGCACAAACCGCTATAAAGCAAGAAAAATAATTGAACTCCCATGGAACCGAGCAATTAGAGGGCGAAAACAGCTAAACTGTTACCGACTTGCCGCTCGTAAAAGGGGTCAGTCAGCATATATTGACAAATAACATGAAACGGGTCAGGAGAATATTCTTGCAATTCGCACACCAAACGCTATCGCTGAACTCGAACGGTTCCGCCACCCCCGTGGGCAGGTGAACTTAGCAGGTATGATTAACCGCTCAGGGTTATTTACTCGGCAACTTTGACTGCGGCCCTCCTTCGCCAAGACTTCGGCGGTCAAATCATTGGGTAACTTTGACTGCGATACGCCGCCTCGGCATACCATGGACAGTTGCACACAGCCCCACGCTCACCTCGGATCGAACCATTGCCGTCCTGATTGCAATAGCCCTTTCCTCGACCTCGCAATATCAGCTACAGAATTTAGTTTGCCGCTTCACCATCAGGCGACAGAGTGACTGCCACATTGCTCGCTTCATCATGTCAGCTACCCATTCTACTCCACGTCCTTCTAAAACTGCAAAAAAAGCGGCTTCGCTCAGTGATAGCCACATCCTCATTCGTGGGGTGAGGCAGAATAATCTCAAGAATATCGACCTCGACTTGCCGCTCGGTAAACTCAATGTCATCACCGGGCCCAGCGGCTCTGGTAAATCGAGTCTAGCCTTCCAAACGCTCTACGCCGAAGGGCAGCGACGCTACATCGAAACTTTCTCTCCCTACACTCGTCAATTTTTTGACCGCATGGACAAACCGCAAGTCGATGCCATCCACGGCATACCTCCTGCGATCGCGATCGAACAATCCAACAAAGTCAAAACCACACGCTCGACCGTCGGCACCATCACCGAGATCAACGACTACTTGAAGCTCTTTTTCCCCCGCATCGCACAAGCCACTTGCCCCGAATGCCAGCAAGCCGTTCGCCCAGAAACCCCAAGCTCTGTCGCCCAGCACTTGCTCAAACATTTCGCCAGTCAATCCATCCTTATCACCTTCGGCATTCCAGTCGGCAAGCAAGCTGACCCCACAGAGTTTTTCGAATTTCTACAAGCGCAAGGGTATCTGAGAGTGCAACTCTTCGGCAAAACCTGGCGCACCGATCAAAGCTTTCCTCACAAAAAACTGCCAGCGATCATCGACGTGATCCAAGATAGAGTCAAAATCCCCGCCTCTGCTAAAAAACCTTCCGCTAGATTACTCGAAGCTGTGGAAACG
The DNA here is from genome assembly GCA_021648365.1 of Verrucomicrobiales bacterium. GTDB lineage: Bacteria > Verrucomicrobiota > Verrucomicrobiia > Verrucomicrobiales > DEV007 > JAADHD01. The sequence continues at coordinate 29,605 of JAKISY010000058.1, read as the reverse complement.
GCTTTTCAGCTCGGCAAAGGAAAAGTCAGTATCCATCCAGCCGATAGCGCAACCAAGCCGAACCCTGCTGTGCATTTCTCACGTCATTGGCATTGCGCCCACTGCGATCTCGATTTACACGCACCCACGCCCAATCTTTTCACTTTCAACAATCCCCTCGGCGCCTGTCCCGAGTGCCGAGGTTTCGGACGCGTCATCGGCATCGACCTCGACCGCGCCCTGCCCGATCCATCCCTCAGTATTCGAGAAGGTCTCGTCAAAGCCTTCCACGGCAACCGTCACCAAGAATGCCAAGTCGAACTAGAACTCTACGCCGGCATTCGAGGCATCGACATCAACGCCCCCTTTGAGGATCTCGCCAAGACCGATCAACAATGGATCCTGCAAGGCGAGTATCCTGGCGATGCAGACAAAGCGTGGAGCGAAAGTTGCTGGTATGGCGTGCGCGGCTTTTTCGACTGGCTCGAAACCCGCACCTACCGCATGCACGTGCGCGTTTTCCTCAGTCGCTTCCGCTCCTACACCAAATGCCATGCCTGCGAAGGCACTCGACTACAACCTGAAGCTCTCAACTACCGTGCCGAAGGAAAAACCCTGCCAGAAATCTGGCAACTACCGATCAACGAAGCTCTCAATTTCCTCGAATCCATCCCCCTGCCAGCCAATGACTCCACCGCAGAGATGTTACACAGTGAAGTCTGTAATCGACTGCGCTACCTCGAACAAGTCGGTCTCTCCTACCTCAATCTCGATCGCCCCACCCGCACTCTGTCTGGTGGCGAAACCGAACGTGTCAACCTAACCACTTGCCTCGGCGCTTCGCTCACCTCGACCCTCTTTGTGCTCGACGAACCCACCGTTGGACTGCACCCACGCGACACCGATCTACTGATCAAAATCATGCAACAACTGCGTGACAACGGCAATACTCTAGCCGTCGTCGAACACGACGAGTCTGTCATACGAGCAGCGGATCACCTCATCGACATCGGACCTGGCCGCGGTGAAGACGGCGGCGAACTGGTTTTCACTGGCTCTCCCGAAAAACTCGCTCAATCCAAAACACCTTCTCTAACCGCAGCTTACCTCTCTGGGAAAAAATGCATCCCGATTCCAGCCAAGCGGCGCAAGGTCATCAAAAGCAAATGTTTGAAAATTGTCGCCGCCCAGCAACACAATCTACAAAAAATCGACGTCGATATACCTTTGCACCTATTCACCTGCGTAACAGGAGTCTCTGGCTCAGGGAAATCGACCCTCGTGCATTCCGTTCTCTATGAGAACTTGCTGCAAAAACTCGGACAGAGTTCACCCGCCGAACCCGGCCGCTGCAAGAATATCCTCGGTCATCAACACATCGATGAGGTCATCATGGTCGACCAGGCGCCGCTCGCCCGCACCCCACGCTCCACTCCCGCCGTTTACACCGGCGTCTTTGAGCTGATCCGCAAACTGTTCACCGACACCGAAGAAGCCAAAGCTCGCCAACTCACCCCTGGCTATTTTTCTTTCAACTCTGGAGCTGGACGCTGTGAACGTTGCTGGGGCAACGGCTTTGAAAAAGTAGAAATGCAGTTTCTCAGTGACCTCTATGTCACCTGCCCCGAATGCGAAGGAAGCCGCTACACCCCTGAAGCTCTGGAATACCAACTCACTGGAAAAAACATTCATCAGATCCTTAATTTCACCATCACTCAGGCAATCGCCTTTTTCTTCGCTTTGGATCAGACTCCTATTGAACCCAAAAAAATCAGACCCGACCGGCGCCCCGGACAGATCGTTGCAAAGCTGCAAACCCTTGCCGAGGTCGGCTTAGGCTACTTGCGCCTCGGTCAGGCGCTCAATACCCTTTCCGGAGGAGAATCCCAACGCCTCAAACTGGTCGGACACCTACTCGAATCCGTTAGCCAACAAAAAAAAGAAGACAAAAAACCTAACTCACTACTGATCTTCGACGAACCCACCACCGGTCTGCACTTCGATGACATCGCCATGCTGCTGCAAGTCTTTGATCGCCTAGTCGAAGCCGGCAATACCGTGTTAGTCATCGAACATCACCTCGAAGTCATCAAGTGCGCCGACCACCTCATCGACCTCGGACCCGAAGCCGGAAGCGCAGGCGGCACCCTAGTCGCCACCGGAACGCCCGAAGAGATCGCCACCATTGCAGCGTCTCACACCGGTCGTTACCTCGCCCCACTGCTCTCAGGGAACCCTGCCACACTTAGCAAAGTAGCCGAAACTGCCCCACTGTATTCGATTGCCAAAAAGGACGCCGTCATTGCCCTGCACGGCGCTCGCGAACACAACCTCAAAAACATCAGCATCGAAGTGCCGCGCAACCAACTGGTGGTGGTCACCGGTCTCAGTGGATCAGGTAAATCTACGCTCGCTTTTGACATCATCTTTGCCGAAGGGCAACGCCGCTTCCTCGATTCGATGTCAGCCTACGCCCGCCAGTTCGTCGAGCAACTGGAGCGACCCGACATCGACCACATCACCGGACTGCCCCCGACCGTCGCGATCGAACAACGCATCTCGCGTGGCGGGGGGAAATCCACCGTCGCCACCGTCACCGAGGTTTACCACTTCCTGCGTCTGCTCTTTGCCAAAACCGGCATCCAGCATTCTCCCGATACCGGCAAAGCCGTCACCAAACAAAGCGTCACCGCCATCCTCACCCGCATCCGCAAAGCAAGCACGCAGGGCAAGTCCCTGATCCTCGCCCCCATCATCAAAGCTCGTAAAGGCTTTCACACTGACGTCGCCCAATGGGCTGAGCGCAAAGGTTACACCACCCTGCTCGTCGATGGTGAACTGATGCCCGTCAAAGGCTTCCAAAAACTCGCCCGCTTCAAGGAACACAGCATCGATGTGGTCATCGCTGAAATTTCTAAAAAAACACCGCCTACTGAATTGCGCAGTGCCATCGAAGACGCCCTGCGCATTGGCAAAAACACCGCCCACTATCGAGACAGTAAAGGAAAGCTTCATATCGTCTCCACCACCTTGAGCGATCCAGATACGGGACGTTCCTTCGAAGAACCCGATCCTCGCATGTTCTCCTTCAACTCACCTCACGGCTACTGCCCCACCTGCCGAGGTTATGGCGCCGTGCCAAAAAAACAAGCCGATCAATACCTCGATGCCAATGCCGACTCCATCTTAGAATCTGAACTGCAGGAAGAATCGCGACGTTCAAAAGCAGACATCACCGAGTTCGAAAGCTGCCCCGAATGCCACGGCGCACGCCTCAACGAAGTCTCCCTGCATGTGAAAATCCAAGGTCACAACATCAGCGATATCACCCATCTCTCCGTCAGTGAAGCTCAGCACGTCTTTGATTCGTTCAAGTTCAAAGGTCACGACGCACTTATAGCCCGCGACATCCTGCCCGAAATCTGCCAACGCCTGCGCTTCATGGAAGAGGTCGGACTCGGCTACCTGCAACTCGACCGCTCCGCCAATACGCTCTCGGGAGGAGAATCCCAGCGCATCCGCCTTGCCTCCCAACTCGGCTCCAACCTACGCGGTGTCCTTTACATCCTCGACGAACCCACCATCGGACTGCACCCGCGTGACAACCAGAGCTTGCTCGATACTCTGATTGCGCTACGCGACAAAGGCAATTCGCTGCTGGTGGTCGAGCACGACGAAGAAACCCTGCGCCGCGCCGATCACGTCATCGACCTCGGACCTGCCGCAGGTCAATTTGGCGGCGAAGTGGTTTTCTCAGGCCCACCCAAATTGCTCAGCAAAAAAAGGCTCACTGCCGCCGAAAAAAAACAACTCGCGTTATCACCGACCGCCCTCGCCATGCGCGAACCCGTCAGCCATCCACTCTCAGGCAAACGGCGCCCACTTCCCGCTATCAAGAGCCGTAAAGGTTGGCTGAAAATCAAAGGTGCCAGCCTGCACAACATCCACCAACTCGACGCACAGATTCCGCTCAATCGTCTAACCGTCATCAGTGGAATTTCCGGATCAGGTAAATCTACTTTGATACGTGGCGTCCTGCTGCCTGCGGTGAAAAATCTGCTCGACACAAAAGGCACCCGCCTTGCTGCGCCGCTCAAATCTATCTCTGGCGTAGATGGCAACATCACCGCCGTTTACGAAGTGGATCAATCCCCCATCGGCAAAACCTCGCGCTCCACGCCAGCTACCTACGTCAAACTCTTCGACCACATCCGCAAACTTTTCGCCCAACTACCCGATGCCCGCACCCGCGGCTACACCGCCAGCCGATTTTCCTTCAACACCGAAGGCGGACGCTGCGAAGCCTGCAAAGGCAACGGACGTATCAAACTGGAAATGAGCTTTCTCCCCACCAGCTACATCCCCTGCGAAGAATGCCAGCAAGCCCGTTATAACGCCGCCACACTCGAAGTCGAATACAACGGTAAAAACATCGGTCAAGTCATGGACATGACCATCGACCAAGCCGCTGAATTTTTCTCTGGGCACCCCACCATCTACCGCACCCTGAACCTGATGCGCGACACCGGCCTCGACTACCTCACCCTCGGCCAACCCAGCCCCAGTCTCTCCGGCGGTGAAGCGCAACGCATCAAACTCGTCGCCCAGCTCACCCGAGGCATCGGCAGATCCGAAACCGCTCGACTCAAATCCGCCACCGGCAAGCATGGCGTGCGCAACCTCTACGTCATCGAAGAGCCCTCCATCGGTCTTCACATGGCAGACGTCACCCATTTGATCCAACTGCTGCACCGACTCGTCGATGACGGTCACACCGTCATCGTCATCGAGCACAACCTCGACATCATCGCCGAAGCCGACTACATCCTCGACATCGGCCCCGAAGCCGGCCCCAATGGCGGAAGCATCGTCGCCAGCGGCACCCCAGAACAAATCGCACAGTGCAAAGAATCACGCACCGCACCCTTTTTGAAAAAGCTGCTACCAAGTTCACGAAATAAATTGGAATTAGCCCAAAAAAGAAAGTCTTTCCCATAAATGATGGGAAAAAACTAACAAGCCTATGAGCATCGCACCTCCCGCTGCGATCAACACTCCCGCCGCCGCCACATCTTTGCATTTAGCAATCAGAGGATGAATCTCTGGATGCGTGGCATCCGCCAAAAATTCAATCGCCGTATTCAAAGCCTCCGCTACCCATACCCCCGAAATCGCCAATACGAGCAATGCCCATTCAACAGCAGAGATAGCGAAAAAAAATCCCACCGCCACCGTAATGATGGTAGCTATCGCATGCAGCCAAACGTTGTGTTGAGAACGCAGCAAGATCACCAGCCCGCAAAATGCGTAACGTAGACTCTGTAACCTAGCAGCAATCGAAAAAGGTTTTTGGATAGCCATGGAAACAATATCCATACCATAGCCACAACTGCAAGCCAACCGTGTAGTTAAAAAGTGGAGCATACCGGAATCGAACCGATGACCTCCTCAATGCCATTGAGGCGCTCTACCAACTGAGCTAATGCCCCTTATTTGGCAGGCGCATGAACTCAGATGAAACTCATCTGCACTCAATCGCTCACAACAGGAACGCGCGCATCCTATTCTGAAAAAGCTCATTCATCAACCCCTTTTTCCTCTCACTTTGTTCATCCGGATTGAAAACTTGTATCCAAGCCACTTTTTACCTATCTTATCCAAAACCTATCGATTCAACCATGCTCGCCAAACTACCCACTCCCTATCCCCTTGCTCTCCACGCATCATTGGCTCTTACCCTTCTAATCCTACTGGTTTCCCCCTCAATTTCCCAAGCCGAACTAGGCGAATCACGCACCTTCACCAACATCCAGGGCGTCAAAATCAAAGCACGGCTCAAAGCCGTCGACCAAGGTAAAGCTACCATCACCTTAGAAAATGGACGCGATTACACCGTCGCTGTTGCGAGTTTTTCTCCCACCGACCAAAGCTATATCAAACAATGGACGTCCAAAAATCCCAACACCATGACGCCAGCCCCCGTCAAGTCGGGGCTTCCTCTCGCAAAAATCAATGACCTACTCGGTCACGAACTGTTCATCGACGGCGACTTATGGCAAAACCCCACCGAACAAGTCGCCGCTCGCCTGCAATGGCCACGAGAATCCAAAACCCCCTATTCGAGCAGTTACCGAGCCTACCCACGAAAAGACTACCGCTTCGCCTCCGCCCGTCCTTATTCCGCCGTGCTCTATGGCGGTGAAGGCAAGGTCAATGGTATCTCCATCGTATTTGCCAACAAAGGTGATTTTTTCGGCGCCGCCGGCTCGGGTGAAGATCATTTCATCAAAGGCAAAGCCGTGCCAGATACCCCCGAAGGGCTCAACAAAATCATGGATCGCGATGCAGAAGCCATCTCGACTTCATTGACCAAAATCTTAGGCCCCGCCAAAAGGCAGAAATTCGGTGATGGAAAAAACCGCCAAACCGTTCTTCGTTGGGATTGGAGTGGGCACGCCTTCCTGCTAGGCAATGCAGAAAATGAATATGTCAGCCTATCGATCCAGCCCGTAGAGTTTGCCGACAAACGCGGCAAATCTAAGCGCGTGCCTGATTCCCTCATTCGTAAAAGAGCGCGAGGCAATGTGGAAAAACGAGACAATGGCGATGTCGTCATCAACAACATCCCCATGGTCGATCAGGGACCCAAAGGTTACTGCGTGCCCGCCACCGCAGAACGCTGCATGCGCTACCTCGGCATCCCCGCCGACATGTATCTGCTCGCCATGGCTGGACAAACCGGCTTAGGCGGCGGCACCTCGCCCACCTTGTTATTGGACGCCGTCGGCAAAGACATCAAACGCAAAGGTCGCTCTTTCAAAATCTGGGACGGAGAAATCAAACTACGTGAGTTAGCTCGCTACATCGATGATGGCATCCCGGTGATGTGGACCCTTTTCAGTACCAAACCCTTTAATGAAATAGCCAATACCCGCACCAAAGAGAGACAAGACCTAGAAATGTGGAGCAGCTACAAAAAAAAGGTGCTGCAAGAAGCCAGCACCGCGCAATTGAGAAAAGAACGCGACACCGCACACATCGTCATCATCATCGGCTACAACAAAGACACCAATGAAATCGCCTTCAGCGACAGCTGGGGCGAACGCTACATGGAACGCTGGATCTCCATCCCCGAAGCCCAGCAAGTCTCACAAGGCCGCTTCTACGTCGTCGATCTGTGATTTGACCTCACGTCACGGATTCGCCAAGTTCTTGACGATGCCCTCGATCCCTTTAACCGCTTCCTCTAGGCGATCAAAATCGATCTGCTCCATTTGATCTCCCGCCTGATGATACTCGGCATAGCGAAACGGCCCGCTATCTGTGATCATCGCAGCTGGATAACCTTGCTGCCAGAACGACCAGTGATCCGAACGACCAGCGTGTAGATCCCCCTCTTTCGCTACCAGAGTCTGCAAAGTAATATCACTCTTAGCTTGGAATGGTGCTTTTGCCCCATTCACCAAAAACGCAGAAGCCTCATTCCCCACCGCCAGTAAAAAATTCGCCACCTTTTTTGCTGCCAATGGCGAGCCTTCAGGATGTTTTTGACTGTCTGGCTCATCAGAAAAATAGCCCAAAGAATCCAAACTGATCATCGCCACCACTTTCACCCCCTTGCTCTTCAAAGCTTTGGCATACACCAAGCTCCCCATCTCATCACTCCGCGCCCAAGGACTTTCTTCATTCACAAAAGCCACAAACTTCAGCGTTCGCCCATTCTCGGTACCAATGAATGCATTGGCCAAACTCAACAACGCTGCCACTCCCGAGGCATTGTCATCAGCTCCAGGACTGCCCGCAACCGTATCATAATGCGCCCCGATCACCACCACCTCTTCACTTTTCCCATTACCAGGCACCGTCACCTCCAGATTCCATACCTCCTGCTCACCCGCCGTGTATTTCTGACGCTGCACCCGATAGCCCATATTGCTCGCCCCCAATGAGGACTCAATGAAAAAAGCCGCCGCCTGCAAACTCTCCAACTCACCCGTATGCCGCTCCCCGATATCCTCCGCTAATACACGCACATAACTCTCCAAATCCTTCCGGTTCACCTCTTTGCGCATCATCTGAGCAAACTGCCTCTCGCGAGCATCTGGACGTTTAGCCTGCCTCGGCATGAACCACTCCGTATAGATAAAAGAAGCCGCCGTGATCAATATCAAACCCGCTGGCAAGCCAACCAAACAAAACCGAATCACTTTACCTGCATCCATCATCTAATCCTTTCTATTTCAAACAACCCTTCAGCCGTCACTGCGTCGATACCTCTGCAACCACGCATCCATCAGGCCATGCGAATCCTGCAACTGCCGATGCAAGTCCTCGGCACTGATCACCTCAGCCCCCATAGCATACACCAAACTCTGCTCCGCCATATCATTAGTAGCCACGATCAGCCGATAGCGGCTCGCGTATTTCGCGCTCAATCTCTCGATGATGTCATCCGCAGTATGAGCAGAATCCGTATAAATCACCTGCACCTCGTGCGTCTCACCCTGTTGCGTTTTTTCCATCCTCTGACCGCGCCCATCAAAAACCAGCACCACCCGCACTCCAGAAACATCCTGATATTGACCCAAAAGATGTTTGAGCTTTTCGTGAGCGAGCCCCCGCTCACGGCGGTGCAAGTCCTTCAGCTCCGCCCACGCGTGTATGACATTGTTGCCATCCACCAGAAGAAATGTCCGATCGCTTCCCATCGCTCTAACGACGGATAAATGATTCTTTCCTCTTTCCCCTGACCGTTTCCGCTCCTGAATCCGTCCAACAGGAGCGGGGAAAAATCAACTGTCTGACTTGTCAGCAGCTGCTTTTTTCGCCACTGCTTTTTTCGCTGGCGCTTTTTTCTTAGCCGCAGCTTTTTTCGCTGGAGCCTTTTTCTTAGCTGCAGCTTTTTTCGCTGGAGCCTTCTTAGCCGCAGCTTTCTTTTTAGCAGCACCATCCTTAGATGCCGTTGAAGAAGATTTTTTTCCCGAAGCCTTATCTAAAAGCAGCGCGGTTTGTTCACGCTCTTTTTTACGCTTCAGGTAGTCCTTACGTCTTTTACGCTTGATCTCTTTGTTATACTGCTTGCTCATGGCTAAAAAATATAGGCTGCCTCGATTTTCCGAGAGCCTTGCTTATTTAGTCGCACAATCCTAATCGTGCAAGCAGAAAACCACATACATCCATCAAGCCCCACTCAAAGCATGCCACGACCCAAGCTCCACGATTGCTCAAAATTGGAAAAAAAACAGAACTTTCACTGATTTACGGCGTTTCATTCACCCGAACCCGCCGTTGTAGCAGCCTTTCAGCACCAAGTATCCAGCTCAAAAAAAACCTTCAATCATTTGAATAAAAACCCCACCACCCCCGTCTATCCCACTGTGAGCTCCCAATCTCCACCTTTTTTCTTAAAAGAAGTCACAGATCAAGTCCTCACAACAATAACTTAATAAGACGCTCTCCCTACACTCTCAACCCCCAACCCAATCCCCAACATGAATACGATCCTCAAAGCCGCAGCAGCCATCACCGCAGCCTCCAGCTTAGTCACAGGTCTCATCGCCGTAAAAAAACATCCTGAAATCATCGGACTCCACAAAACACTCGGCACCATGTCCATCGCTCCCATTATCATTCACAAAGATCGCACCGTCAGCTTCCTCGACCGCATCCCACCCGCCAACGTCGCCGCCGACATCCGCCAATCCGTCCGCCACGACACTGCAGACGAACTCAACCGAAAACTGGTCAAATACCAGCTCTACGTCGTGCCAGAAAGCAATCTCGGGAAATTCAAAAATTAGCAAGCCTCCCCACTTTCACACACACCAGCCAAGACTGGACAGGAGCGCTAGATTGAGCGTAGTTCGTGCCTACACATGAACCACAACCCTCAATCCACCCCTTCCATGAAAACCCAAGTCTCGCTGATCGCCTTAATCCTTTTTTCTCCCCTTCTTTCTTGGGCGCAAAGCCCAGCCAAAGAAAAAACCGATCCTGATGCCGGCCCTGGTGATCAAATGATCGCCGAGTATTTCAAACTCGAAACTCAGCGGCTCACCAACCGCACCCTCAACAACATCAACAGCAAAGAAGACTGGCAGCAAGCCCGCGACAGCTACCGCCGCCAACTCTACGAAATGCTCGGCCTCCAGCCGCTACCCGCACGCTCCCCCCTCGACGCCAAAATCACCGGCAAACTCGATCACGAAAAATTCACCGTCGAAAAACTCGTCTTCGAATCCCGCCCTGGACTCTACGTCACCGGCAACCTCTACCTGCCCAAAAACGCCAAAGGCAAATCACCCGCCATCCTCTACGTCTGCGGACATGGCAAAGAGAAAAAAAACGACATCAGCTACGGCAACAAAACCCACTACCAACACCACGGCGAATGGTTCGCCAGTAACGGTTACGTCTGTCTCACCATCGACACCCTACAACTCGGTGAGATCGAAGGCATCCACCACGGCACTTACAGCAAAAACCGCTGGTGGTGGAACGCCCGCGGCTACACCCCCGCTGGCGTCGAAGCCTGGAACAGCATCCGCGCCATCGACTACCTACAATCTCGCCCCGAAGTCGATGGCAAGCGCATCGGCATCACCGGACGCTCCGGAGGCGGAGCCTACTCCTGGTACGCCGCCGCGCTCGACGAACGCATCAAAGTCGCCGTCCCCGTCGCCGGTATCACCAATCTGAAAAATCACGTCATCGACGGCGTAGTCAAAGGTCACTGCGACTGCATGTTCCAAGTCAACACCTACCGCTGGGACTACCCACTGGTTGCCGCCCTGCTCGCCCCGCGCCCCCTGCTCATCACCAATACCGACAAAGACCCCATCTTCCCGCTCGACGGCGTGATCGATGTTTACAACAAAACCCGCCGCATCTACAAGCTGCTCGGAGCCGAGGATAACATCGGCCTCGCCATCTACGAAGGCGGACACAAAGACACCCAACCGCTGCGGACCAATGCCTTCCAGTGGTTCGAACGTTTCCTCAAAGGCAAAGACATCAGCGACGAGATCGCCGATACCACCGCCCCTAAGATTTTCAAAATCGAACAACTCAAAGTGCTCGACAAAATACCCAACGACCAACGCAATACCGACATCGACGAATACTTCACCAAAAAAGCCATCAATCGCACCGCCCCCACCAGCAAAGATGACTGGCTCTCCACCCGCGACCTATGGATGCGCCGGCTCAAAAGCCGCTCCTTCCGAGGCTGGCCGAGCAACCCCGGCCCCACCAACCTGATCCCCGCCGCCAGCATCACTCGCGACGGCATCACCCTCTCGTCATGGGACTTCATCAGTCAGGAAAAAATCCAACTACGCCTCTACCTCCTACATCGTGAAGGACTGGCTAACCAAGACCTCGACCTCACCGTGCTCAACGTGCTCGACGAAAAAAACTGGCAAGACTTCCTCGCTACCACCGGAGCAGCCTTCCCCGAAGCTTTTCCTGGCATCAAACTGCCAGGACTCGATCAAAACGCCTACCAACAAGAACGCAAAATGTACCGCTCACAAAAATGGGCAATGGCTTACGTCTGCCCACGCGGAGTCGGCCCCACCGCCTTCAAGCAAGACGAACGCACCCGCACCCACATCCGCCGCCGCTTCATGCTGCTCGGTCAGACCCAAGACAGCATGCAGACCTGGGACATCCGCCGCGCCGTGCAAGCCCTGCGCAACATCGACGGTATGCACGACACCCCCCTCTGGCTACAATCCTCAGCCGCCATGGCGGGTAATGCCCTCTACGCCTCCCTGTTCGAACCCGACATCACTCGCCTCGACCTGCACCAACTGCCCACCAGTCACCGCGACGGCCCCATTTACCTCAATGTTCTCCGCTTCATCGACACCCCACAAGCCGTCGCCATGGCAGCCGAACGCAGCCAAGTCCGCCTCTACCAAAAAGATGCTAAAGGCTGGAACTACGTGCAAGACCTAGCCAAAAACCTTAAATGGGAAGAAGGCAAGTTTGAGATCCGAACAACAGAGAGGAAGTGAATAGACACCCCTCAATCCCCATCCAGCAAACGGCCAATCCCGCCTAACACACTACCTTCCCCCTTAGACTTACCACCCGCAGAAGGTGCGTGAGCCAGAATCCTATCCGCCATGCGCGAAAAGGGCAGGCTCTGCAACCACACCTTGCCATGCCCACTCAAGGTTGCGAGAAACATGCCCTCACCACCAAAGAACATCGACTTCATATTGCCTGCGCGCTGGATATCATAATCGATCCCCGGTGAAAACGCCACCAAACAACCCGTATCCACCCGCAGCGTCTCGCCCTTCAGCTCACGCTCGATCACCGTGCCACCAGCGTGAATGAACGCCATGCCATCACCACGCAGACGCTGAAGAATAAAACCCTCACCACCAAAAAATCCTGCCCCGAGTTTTTTGTGGAAAGCAATCGACACCTCCGTGCCTTTAGCCGCACAAAGAAAAGCATCTTTCTGACAAGTGATCTCGCCACCCGTGTCATCCAAATCAAGCGCAATGATTTTACCCGGATAAGGCGCCGCAAAAGCCACTCGCCGCTTACCACTCGATCCAGTGTGAGTAAAGTGAGTTAGAAAAATCGACTCACCCGTCAACACCCGCTTACCGACCGCCAACAAAGCACCCATCATTCCAGCATCGGGTTTGGCCCCATCTCCCATCTTAGCCTCAAAAGAAATATCTTCTTCAAGGTAGTTCATCGCACCCGCCTCAGCGATCACCGTCTCACCTGGATCCAGTTCAATCTCCACAATCTGCATATCGTCGCCAAAGATTTCGTGATCGATCTCATGCGCCTTCATTTGCCCCGACGCCACCGCATTACTCAATGGAGGCGGAGCGCTGGCAGCTCCTCCCGTAGTAGCAAACACATCCCCTAAAACTTCCTTCGCTGGTTTCCAGCCATCCATGCCGCTTTTCCAAACTGGAGTCGCTGGCGTGATTTGCCCAGATTTCACCACAGCCTCTAGATCACAATCTTCGACCTGATGCTGTTCCTTATTTTTGTCTGCGTAGTGCCAAGTAGCCATAATATAATAAAGTCTATAATTCCTTTTACACAATACCCATGCAAAACTAATCACAAGAATAAATTTGACCACAAAAAAGTTGTAGCGATTGATGTTCACCCTCCCCCCTTGAACTCAAACCCTTTAACCTGTAAGGATTCGTTGCAAACTTCGTCCAGCTAGCAGACTCACCATTCCAACTCAAATGCCAACTCTGTCACAACTCAATGCCTTCGACCAAGCGCTCGCCGACCACCACGTCAGCCTGCGACGCTCGCGACCAGAGATCCTCCAGCTCAACATCGGCAAACTGTGCAACCTCACCTGCACCCATTGCCACGTCAACGCCGGCCCCAAGCGCAAAGAGATCATGGACGGATCAACTATCGACCGCATCCTCGAGTGGTTCGAAAAAACCAACATCCCCACCCTCGACCTCACCGGTGGCACCCCAGAAATGATCCCCGACTACCGTCGTCTAGTAGAAAGCGTTCGTCAGTTTGAGCAACCACGGCGCGTGATGACCCGACTCAACGCCACCATCATCAACGAATCTGGTTACCAATGGGTGCCAGAGTTTCTACGTGACCACCAAGTCGAAATCATCGCCTCGATGCCCTGCTATCAACCAGATAACGTCAACCAACAGCGTGGCGAGGGCGTCTTTGACTCCAGCATCCTAGCATTTCAAAAACTCAATCAACTCGGTTACGGACGAGACCCACAACTGCTGCTGAATTTCGTTTACAACCCCAACGGCGCCTTCCTGCCCCCCTGCCAAACCGAACTAACCGCCGATTACAAACAAGCCATGGATGAGCACTTTGATATCCAATTCAACCAGCTCTATTGCATCGCCAACATGCCCATCGCCCGCTTCGCCTCCCACCTCAAGAACACCGGCCAATATCAATCTTACAACCAGCTGCTACGCGAATCCTTCAACCCCAGCACCATCGATGGCTTGATGTGTCGCAATACCATCAACGTCTCCTGGCTCGGCGAAGTCTTCGACTGCGACTTCAACCAAATGCTAAAACTGTCGCTTGATGCCCCCAGCTCATGCAGTGACGACAGCCTGCACCTCTGGCACATCGATCCACACACCTTCGCCAACATCCCCATTCGCACCGGTGCCCACTGTTTTGGCTGCACCGCTGGCAGCGGCTCCTCCTGTGGTGGCGCGCTGACCTAATAACTGCGTTTTTTAGATTCACTTATCTCTATCCACCGACAGATCAGAGATCGACAAGGGCGACTTAGAAAATCCGGCAGGATCACGAGTCACTATGAGATCAGCACTGCAGGCTAAGGCACAGGCGATTTGCATCGCGTCTTCAAAATCACCACTGTTATACTTGAAAGCTACATCTATGTCCTCATGCTCGACTGGAGCAATACGACAAAACTTACACAAATGATTGATGAAATCTAACGCGACCTCCTTGCCTTCCAGCTTAGTGAGAATGTAAAAAATATTCGAAAGAGTATGCCAAGAAAGAAAACAAGAATGATGCTCTATCGCATCCATCAACACAGCTTGAGATCGATCAAAAAAAGGAGACCTTCTTAAAGCCACATCCAACAAAATATTCGTATCAAAAAACAAGTTCATGTGCCTTGCACGTATTTCCCCCAAATTGCCTGAGCTTTAACATCACCCTGCATTTTTTCCTCCACGTCTTCCACAACAGGACGCTTTCCCCAGCGATCAAGGAACTCCAGCGCCTTTCTCCTATCACTATCAGACATCCCGTTTTTTTCCTGTTCCAAGTAACTATCATAAGAAAGCACCACCGCCACAGGGCGCCCCTGCCGTTCAATCGTGATAGGTTCCCGCTGAACCTTATCAATCAAAGCTCCGAAATGGAGCTTGGCCTCGGATGCAGGTAGTTTGATCATAAGATCAATTTAATTAATTTAATCAAACTAGTCAAATTGATTTCATAATCAAAAAACCCTCCGTATTGCACGAGCGCAATGAATGATGTAGGCTTTTATCATTTTTCTGTAAGGTAATTCCAAATCTCCAGTCTAAAAAGAAAACCTATTTTAATCCTTCTACATCCCAACATGAAGACCGAATCCATAGTAAAAAAACGCTACGCCGATGGCGCCAATGCTCAAGAAGCCGCACTTTGTTGCCCAGTGGACTACGATCCACAATACCTCAAAGTGATTCCCACTGAAGTCATCGAGCGCGATTACGGTTGTGGCGACCCTAGCCAATACCTCAAACCAGGCGAAACCGTGCTCGACCTCGGTTCCGGCACTGGCAAGATCTGCTTCATCG
This sequence comes from Verrucomicrobiales bacterium, assembly GCA_021648365.1. GTDB lineage: Bacteria > Verrucomicrobiota > Verrucomicrobiia > Verrucomicrobiales > DEV007 > JAADHD01. Next base: position 14,303 of record JAKISY010000058.1, on the reverse strand, counting down.
CCTCGCAAGTCGTAGGCCCCGAAGGCAAAGTCATCGGCGTGGACATGACCGACGACATGCTCGACGTCGCCCGTCGCAATGCCCCCGTCGTCGCAGAAAAAATCGGTTATGCCAATGTCGAATTCTGCAAAGGCCGCATCCAAGACCTCGCCCTCGACCTCGAAGCCCTCGATCAAGAACTGCAAGCACGCCCGATCAACAACGCCAACCGCTTCCTCGAAGCCGAAGAACTCGCCGAAGAACTACGAGTCAAAAAAACCATGATTCCAAACGACAGCGTGGACGTCGTCGTCTCCAACTGCGTGCTCAATCTGGTATCGATGAATCACCGCCTACAGCTGTTCGAAGAAATCTTCCGTGTGCTCAAAGTCGGTGGACGAGCCGTCATCTCCGACATCGTCTCTGATGAGACCGTCAGCGCCGACATGATGAAGGATCCCGACCTGTGGAGCGGCTGTATCTCCGGTGCCTTCCGCGAAGACGAGTTCCTCGAAGCTTTTGAAGCTGCTGGATTTTATGGCGTGCAAATCCTCAAGCTAGATAAAGAGCCTTGGCAAACCGTGCAAGGCATCGAGTTCCGCAGCATGACCATCGAAGCCTTCAAAGGCAAACAAGGAGCCTGCCTCGAACACAAACAAGCTGTGATTTATAAAGGTCCCTTCAAAAAAGTGCTCGACGATGACAATCACCCGATGGAGCGAGGGCAACGCTACGCCGTCTGTGACAAAACTTATCAGCTCTATCGCAAAGCACCCTACGCCGAGTTTTTTGAATTCATCGACCCACGTGAAGAAGTGCCAGCCGATCAAGCCGAACCTTTCGACGGTGGTGAAATGCGGCTACGTCACCCGCGCGAAACCAAAGGAGACAACTACGACGCCAGCAGCGACGCCTCAGAATGCTGCGGCTCAAGTTGTTGTTAGCCATCACCAGATCACACAACCAGAGACATGAACGCCCGGCAGGCTAACTTTTATACTAATCATGAAAACATCACTCACCCTCTTCTGCGTCATCTTAGCCCTCTTCTCCCCCATCACAGGGTGGGCATTTGACCACAGCCATGCCCAGTTCGAAGGCGTCTTAAAAAAATACGTCGATGACAAAGGCATGGTCAACTACGCCGCACTCAAAAAAAACCGCGCAGACCTTGATGCTTATCTGAAAACAACCGGAGCCATCAGCGAGTCCGAGTTCAAAGCATGGACTCATGACCAACGCCTCGCTTTTTTAATCAACGTTTACAACGCCGAGACCCTGCAGCTCATCATCGACCACTACCCAGTTAAAAGCATCAAAAAAATCGGCGGCTTCTTTTTTGGTCAACCCTGGGATGTAGAATGCGTCACCCTGTTTGGCAAAAAAACCACTCTCAACCACATCGAACACGACATCCTGCGCCCCAAATACAAAGAGCCACGGGTTCATTTTGTCATCGTCTGTGCCGCCATGGGCTGCCCCCCACTGAGCAATCAAGTTTTCGTAGCAGAGAGTCTCGACCAACAACTCGATACTCGCGGCCAAGTCTTCCTAGCACAGAAAAACAAAAACAAACTCGATGGCAGCACCCTCTACCTCTCCCCCATCTTCTCATGGTTCGCCGAAGACTTCACCAAAAACGGCAGCCTACAAGATTTCGTCGCCAAATTTTTCCCCACCGACATCAAAGGCAAAAAACTCAAAATCAAATACACCAGCTACGACTGGAGCCTGAACAAACAATAGAAATTTGAAATCAAAAAGCCCCCATTTCCCATTTCCTAATTCCCATCTGCGCCCATCTGCGTCATCTGCGGTTCCACTCCCCTTTTCATCTTATGCCCACCACATCCAAGTCCGTCCCATGGACCAAATTGATCGTGCTCGCCGCCTTCATCGCCGCCACCGTTTCCCTCTATCTAAACTTCGGCGACTCCCTCAACCTCAGCGAACTCGCAAAAAAAGAAACCCAACTCAGAGACTGGCAACAACAAGCCCCTTGGATCGTCTTCGGAGTAGCCTTTCTCACCTACGTCACCGCCACTGGGTTCTCTATTCCCGGCGCCACCGTATTGACTTTACTCTTCGGTTGGTATTTTGGCTTTGCACGCGGGCTCGTTCTCGTCAGCTTCGCCTCCACCATGGGAGCCACCTTAGCCTTCATCATCAGCCGCTTCCTACTGCGCGACTCCATCCAAAACCGCTTCGGCGACCGCTTGAGCAAATTCAATGCCGCGCTAGAAAAAGAAGGCGCATTTTATCTGTTCTCCCTGCGCCTCATCCCCGTCGTACCCTTTTTTGTGATCAATCTAGTGATGGGACTCACCCCCATCCGCACCCGCACCTACTGGTGGGTGAGCCAGCTCGGTATGTTACCCGGCACCATGGCATTCGTCTATGCTGGCGCCAGTGTACCCGATCTGAAAACCCTTGATGAAAAAGGTCTCGGCGGCATCATCAGTCCTCAGTTGATCATCGCTTTTGTCATCCTCGGACTGCTCCCCATCACCTTGAAAAAAATCATCAGCAAATTCAAATCATGAACAGTGATCCCATCACCATCCCCCCCAACGATCAGCACAACCAAAACCTCATCGCAAACGTCCACCCGCCGGACTGGGTCAACCCCACCCCAGCAGGACGCTACAACCTCGTAGTCATCGGAGCCGGCACCGCAGGATTGGTCACCGCCGCAGGAGCCGCTGGACTCGGAGCCAAAGTCGCCCTCATCGAACGCCACCTGATGGGCGGTGATTGTCTCAACGTCGGCTGCGTGCCATCCAAAGGCATCATCGCCGCAGCCAAAGCAGCCCATGCCGCCAAAGTAGGAGGTGAAAAATTCGGCATCCACGTCGATCCCGCTGACGTGAAAATCGACTTCGGCGCCGCCATGGAACGCATGCGCAAACTACGCGCTGGCATCAGCAAACACGACTCCGTCAAACGCTTCGCCGATCTCGGTATCGACGTTTTTCTCGGACAAGCCAGCTTCGTCGATTCCCAAACCGTCGCCGTAGCAGATCAACGCCTCACTTTCAAAAACGCCGTCATCTGTTCCGGAGCACGAGCCGACGCCCCGGATATCCCAGGACTCGATCAGATCGATTACCTGACCAATGAGAACCTCTTCAATCTCACTGAGATCCCCAAACGCATCGGCATCATCGGTGCCGGCCCCATCGGCTGCGAAATGGCACAAGCTTTTGCCCGACTCGGGTCCGAAGTCCTACTCGTCGAAGCCACTCACGGCATCTTGCCACGCGAAGACCCCGACGCCTCCAAAATTGTGCGCGAATCCCTCGCCGCCGACGGCGTCCAATTACTCTGTTGTGGCAAAGATCTCAAACTCGCCAAAACCAACAGTGGCAAAGGTGCGCGCCTCACCGTCGTGTCCCACGGCAAGTCCTATGACGAAGAAGTCGATCACTTGCTCGTCTCAGTAGGACGCGCACCCAACATCGAAGGACTCGAACTCGAAAAAGTCGGTGTCGAATATGAAAAATGGGGAGTCAAAGTAGATGACCACCTACAAACCACCAACCCAAAAATCTACGCCGCAGGCGATATCTGTATGCAGTGGAAATTCACCCACGCCGCCGATTTCGCCGCCCGCATCGTCATCCAGAACACCCTCTTTTCCATTGCCGGATTCGGCAAGAAGAAACTCAGTTCCCTCACCATGCCTTGGTGCACCTACACCGAACCCGAGATCGCCCACGTCGGTCTCTACGAAAAAGAAGCTCAAGATCAAGGTATAGAGACCACCACCTACACCCAATCCATGGACAGCGTCGATCGCGCCATCCTCGAAGGCAAAACAGAAGGTTTTGTCAAAATCATGGTCAAAAAAGGCAGCGACCAAATCCTCGGTGCCACCATCGTCGCAGAAAATGCCGGCGACCTGATCAGCGAAATCACCACCGCCATGAACGCCAAAATGGGCCTCGGCAGTCTCGCCAGCGTCATCCACCCCTACCCCACCCAAGCCGAAGCCATCCGCAAAGTCGGCGACCAATACAACAAAACCCGCTTAACAGAACGGGTTAAAAAGATCTTCAACTGGTGGCTCGCCAAACAACGCTAAAACGATCAACCAGTGTCAAAACACCCAAAGCTCTATGGAGTGCTCAGGCTTGACTGAGCTTTGCTCACCGCACCCACGCCGTATCCCCATCGTCTCCCACCAACACTTATCCCCGAAAAAAATCACATTCAAGTTAATGGTTAAATTACTCATTTAGGTTTTGACTCGGGGTAGCTGTTCATGCCTACGAAGACATAGACATGGCAGTGTGATCATGTCATAGGGCGTCCGCTGGAGGGGCAAGTTCCACCTTACCTCGATCCGTGTATGTGCTCCTGAAGGCACGACGGAGCGTGCCCCTCCATTTACCGTCCGTTGGCAAAGTGGATTGAACTTTGTTCGCGAGTTCGAGGCCGATTTCCAATGCTTCTTTCGGACTGTTTGCTCGAATATATAAAGTGTTTTCGTAGATACTTGAGCGATCTCCAGTATCGCAATGAAAAAATCCTTCGACGTAGGATACGAAGTAGTGATCACAGTAGCTTTTCTGAAGGGGATGATAGGTTCGAAGCATTTTTTCAAATATAAACCCAACCATTGAGGATAAACAAGCCACGAATGGATGCTTCATCGAAGAGCTTAACGGTTAAGGTTCTCAATGATTCTTAGCTTCCCCTCTGCTGCGCTTTATTGTTATTCAGCCTCTTCAATGCTTGTGATGTAATCTTGGCAATCCACATCCAAACCGAGTTTCTGGGTGTGATGCTTACAATACTCGGCTACCTCTTTAATAAGAGGCACGACAGATTTACTCACCTCGAAACACTCGACCTGGCACATCAGCGAGCAAAGGAGTCCGCTTGGGAAATCCCATTGCTCACTCCTTACCTCTTCACCCTTCAGATACTCCAATGCGGCTTCAAGGTAGAATCTCAAACCTACACCCGACATGTAAGCAAAGTCATTCGATACACCTCCAACACTTTTGAAAAGCTCAATTGCCTCTTCCTTTGTCTTCCCCAAAAAATTCCTGAGCATCCATCCCGTATCCAGACAATACGGCTTCAGACCTGCTAGTTCTTGCTCGGTTGGAATCTTCATTTTACAGCTTAGCTATCAAAATAGTAAAACTACTATCGTAGCCTTCCTATTTCCCTTCATACTACAAGAAAAAAATCATTTCAACTACAGCCACAGACAAATCGGCGCCGATACGCATTCTCTCATAACATATTCTTCATTCCTATCAGTGCTAATCAGTGTGATCAGTGGTTCAATTCTTCGATTTCAAATAATGTCGTGCAATACCATTGATATCAAAACGGCTAACCACTCCCCAAGCTAGTCCCAAGCGCCCAAGATCACTTAATACCGCATAGAACTACTATGATTTGAAGATATGCGGCCGTTCGATTTCATCTCACCGTTGACCGCTTCGTTTAACGCTGGTTGCAGCGTTTGATGTAAAAGCTTCATCACTGCCGGCACATCTGGATCCTCCGTTTTCAGCCAAAACGGAAAATCTGGTTCTGCGTAAGAAAAATCATTAGCGATCATATCAGAATATTAAAAATTCGAGTTTTATTTTTTTTCATGCAAAAGTATGAGTAGGTTTAAGGAAGAATAACGGAAAGGGAGAAAAGTAGGAGGGAAAAATATCGTTCTAATACCCTCAAATACTCACCATAGCCGCATACGCAGGTAATTCCAAGCTCGTCGCGTCACCGTCCAAATCAGCGGCCTGCGATCACCATAAACTTTCACCTTACCCTTCATCCCCGGTCGCAGCCTGCCATCCTCATTCTCCACCACTGCCTCTGCCACAAATACATTCTCCCCATCTCGCAACTCCGATCTCGGCGCGATTTTTTTCACCTCAGCTTGCAACTCTCGCCCCACATCCGCAGTCAATTTCACCTTCACTGGCATCCCCACCCGCACCATCGCCAACTCTGCTTCAGGCACCGCCAAATCAATGCGAATCTTATCCAAGGGACCCACCTCAAACAGGGTATCCCCCATCCTCAACGCCGCCCCCTGCGCCCTTTCCAAATCTCCACGCAAAATCAAACCATCAATCGGCGCACGAATCTCCAAATGCTCTTGCTGATACTTCAACACCGCCGCCTCCTGCGCCTTGCCCTCCGCCTCCAGCCTCGCCATCTGCTGCTCCGCCACCTTGCCTGCGCTCAAAGCCGTGTCCGCCTTTTTGATCGCCCGCGCCTGATCCGCCAATACATCCGCCAAACGAAACTGTATCTCTCGCCCATCCAGTTCTGCCAAAACCTGCCCCGCGCTCACCTCTTGCCCAGGCTCGACTCGGCTACGCAATAAAATCGCATCAAACGGCGCCGACACCGTCCGCCGCACCACCGCCTGCAGCTCGCACTCAGCTTTGACCCGATACGCCACCGGCCAAGCCGCCAAAACCGCCAGCGCCACAGCCACCACAGCCGCCAAACGTTGCTGATTCGCCGTCGACTTCTTCCACAAACGTCTTAACGTTCCTCGCGCACCACGAACCTTGCCTTGTCGCCACAAGCTCACCTGCACCGCTACCTGAGGCGCAATCGCCTGCAAAAAAGCTCGCCTCTCCGCAAAATCCTCAGTCTCCGTTTTCCAAGTGAACAACCAACTCCCCATCACCTCTCCTCCCTCGATCCGCAACGGCTCCAGCACATAGGATCGCGGCTGCAAGGCCTGTCGCATTTCCTCAATCGGCGCAGACAACAGCATCTCGTGGCGTTTTTCAGCACCATCAAAAACCATCGTCGCATCACGCCGCACCACCTCACTCAGCGCCGCCTCCACCAAGCCCATGATCTCCGAATTCCCCTTCATGTCATGACGCCCAGAAAGTGCCTCCAGCTTGGTGCCGTTCCAATGTTTTAATGCCAGCGCCACCCGGTCACAGCCGAGCAACTCTCGCAAATGATTCACCAAGACCTGCATCGCCCCCTCAAAATCCTCCGCCTCCGCACACAAACCCATCAACTCCACATAAGCCGAGGTGCGCAAAAAACTCACTCGATCTCGTTCAGCCCGCTCACGTAAATCGCTGAAATAGATCACCTGCGCCACCGATTGCATCAAGGTCACGCTCGTCTCTGGCAGCGGTTTTTTACCATCTCCCACCAGACAAATCACCGACCGCAAAACATTGCCCTCGACCACCGGCAGTGCCATCACCACGTTTTTTTGATCCCCCTTAGCCAAATGACGCAATTCAAAATTACGACTCTCCGCCGCATCCGCCACCACCTTGAATGCCACATTGAGCAACTCATCCACCCCACCCGGCACCTCCTGCCACGCCTCACTTTCCCCACTGACGTGCATCAAAGCTAAAGCTCTCTCGACTTCGCCCTGCTCTTTCTCCCCATCATCCCCGTGCTTACCATCAGCTACTCCCCCCTGCCCATCTTCCAAAACATCAAAAGCGAACAGCGCCAAAGGACGCACAATCTGCGCCAGCATATCCAAGCCACTCGGTATCAGCTCCCCCGTAGGCACTTGCATCAATTTACCCAACAAAACTGGAGGGATAACGGGAGAACCCGCCAGCCCAGCTAGACCACGCCCCGACGAACCCCGCACCGCACGCGCAGAGACAGAAGGGCCGCTCGCCCTACTTTTGGATGATATTTTTGATGATGACAAGATAAATCACTTTATACTCATTCATTAGAATTTCGAGCTTCAACTTTTATATGAAAAAAATACTCACCTTATTCATACTACTTGGCAGCCATTGTTTGACCCACGCCCAAACACAACAAACTTTCGAGCGGCTCACCTTTCACAACGCCCCCAAGCCTTTATCCAAGCAAGCCACCACCTCCGACTGGCAACGCTTCCTCGGCCCCACCGACAACGGCCACTCCCCCGAAACCCAGCTGCTCACCAATTTCCTCGACCGCTACCCAAGTCGCGTCTGGGAGGTCAGGCGCGGACGCTCCCACACCGCACCCGTCATCGCCGATGACTATCTGGTTTTCATCCATGAACTCGATGGCAAAGAAACCATCGAATGCCTGCACCCAGAAACGGGGCAGCGTTACTGGAAAATCGACTACCCCGTCGAGATCAGCCAAAGTTACGGCATCACTGATGCCCCCCGCAGCAGTCCCGTCATCGACCCAGACTCCAGACTCGTTTTCACCCTCGGAGTCAGCTCCCGCTTGCAAGCGATCGAACTCTCCACAGGAAAAATCCTCTGGCAACAAAACCTCGAAAAAACACTCGGCAAAACCCCCTTCTTTTTTGGACGTGGCTCATGCCCACTTATTTATGGCGACCTCCTGATCGTTAATGCCGGAGCACCAGGCGCCACTGTCATCGCCTTTGATAAAAAAACGGGTAAAACCGCTTGGAAGACCGATCACTCATGGAACGCCTCATACTCCTCGCCCATCATCGCCAAAATCCACGGCAAAGATCGCCTGTTAGTTTTTGCTGGCGGCATGACCGATCCACCCCAAGGTGGTCTGCTCTGCATCGATCCGACCAACGGCAAACTCGACGACGCCTTCCCCTGGCGCTCCACCATGTTCGCCTCCGTCAACGCCGCATCCCCCGTGCTCTGCGGCAGCGATCAAGTTTTTCTCACCGAAGGTTACGACCGAGGTGGAGTGATGATCCAATTTTCCACCGAGATGAAAATGTCTCCACTGTGGAAAGCGCCACGCTTCGCCAGCCAATTTCAAAGCCCCATCTATCACGACGGCTACCTCTACGGCTTCTCCGGCAGCTCCGCCACCAATAGTGAACTCGTATGTTATGAAGCTAAGACAGGTAAAGAGCAATGGCGAGAAGGCTTTCCAGAATTGGCAATCACTTTCCAAGGACGTGAACTCAAAGTCTTACTCGGGCGCGGCTCCCTACTTCATGTAGAAAATAAATTCCTCGCCCTCGGCGCCCAAGGCACCCTACTCTGGCTCGACCTGAAACCCGACGGCATCCGCATGCTCCCCAAAAGCCAGCTCTTCCATAGCCCCGACACCTGGGCCCCACCCGCCCTCAGTCGCGGCCTGCTCTACGTCAGCCAAAACGGCCCTAGCCCCAAACTCATCTGCTACGACTTGAGGAAATAAATCCGATCCTTATTGAGCAGTCGCTCCGACTTCCCTCCCCCTAACTCATTCCCATTTCAAATCTCAAATCTCAAATCTCAAATCTCAAATCTCAAATCTCAAATCTCAAATCTCAAATCTCAAATCTCAAATCTCAATCCCCCCTCACATCGCCTCCGTGATCTTCTTCAAATAATCATACCCATACAAACCCGAGCTGTGGCTATCGCTGAACTCAAACGCCACCGCATACCCTCCCACCATTTTCCATCCCGTCACGGTCACCCCCTGATATTCCTGACCAGGATTCCCGCCCATCAGATTACCAAACAGATCATGCTCCCCCTGCGTCTCGGCACTAGGTGAAGCCGCGCGCAATTTATCCATCGGATAAAAATCCTCCGAACCATCCTGCCAACGAATGGCAACATCATTTCCTATCACTTGAATTTCCTCTGGAGCTAACATACCGCCAAACAAACCCCTAGCAGCCATGACTTCAATCAAAAAATACTGTGCATCAGCGCATATTTGTTGCAAATTATTCCCATGATCAAAACCACCACCGTAGGCTCCTACTCCCAAATCGACTGGCTGATGCAAGCCGGCAGTGAACAGGCCGTGCTCGACGCCACCTCCGTCGTCATCAATACACAAGTTCGCGCCGGCATCGACCTGCCCACCGACGGTGAACTCTACCGCTACGATCCCAGCCATCCCGATACCAATGGCAAAATCGAAGCCCTCGTTAAAGGGCACGACCTGTTCGAAGGCAAGTGACGCAGAGGCGCCCTAAAGGTGTTTCTTAATGATTGCCTCCAATTCCCCTTTGGAAACTAAGCCTAAACTCCCCTCCACTTTTTCGCCCCCTTTAAAAAACAAAATCAAAGGAATCCCCTCATCCACATACTTATCCATCAAAGCTTTGTTGACCGCCTCATTCACATCCACCTTACCAACTTTGACCTTACCAGCATAATCATCGGCAATCTCTGAAACCGCAGGTGCCAATTCGAGGCAAGGCGGACACCACGGCGCCCAGAAATCCACCATCACCAGTTGATCACTCTCAATCACCTCCTTCTGAAAAGTCTCAGTCGTCAAAACCAGCAAATGTTCGCTCTCCACTTTCTTCTCCTGCGCGTCACTTTTCTCAGCCACATCACCACTCGGTTGACATGCCTGAATCAAAAACAACCCCGCCACCGCCACAAGATAAAAACTTTTCATTTTCATAAAGCCAAACTAAGCTCCTCACATCACTTCTTGCAATAACAATTCAAAAATAGTGTCAACAGTGAAGTTCTTTACAGCAAAACAGTTGCTGCTTTGGAGTGCTGCGGCTTGACGCAGCTTTTAGTCGTGCGTTCGACAAACCCACCAACCCCTAGGGGGATCCGATCAGCTATCCATTCACAGCCCTAAACTCCTAAAAAGCTAAACTGCCAAACCCAGTCTAGCTCTCCCGCATCTCAAAATCAGGAATCCCCAATATCTGCGCCGCTTTCATCGGACGTCGTAGAGCCTCCCGCATCCGCGCCACCTCATCCCCCGCTCGACGATCAGTGCAATCAGGGTGCACCTCATCTGTGGCTATCAACCCCATCAACTTCAAACAAGCTGCCGTGCTATGCTTGTAAGCCGCCGCACTGCCTGCCCCATTCAGCCTAAACACAGAATCTTCCAGCGACTGGAAAGCTTCGAATAATTTATAAACCCTAGTATCAAAATGATCTCCACCCACACCCAGCGAATGAGCTTTATCATCGCAAGAGTCAAACAACCACATGTCCCGCGCTGCACAGATCAACGGACACGCGCTCACGCCAGCACCAATCAGCAGTGGCAAACCCAAGCGGATCGCCGTCGCGATGCCGTAGTCATCCCCACTGTGTGGAGCAAAGTCCAAACCCAAATCTCCACACATCGCAGCCCAGTACAAAAAGTGCGGTTCATCGAGGGTCGATATTTTACCCGCTACGATCTTTTCATGGCATGCTAACTGATGCAATAACCACGGATCATACGGCGTCGCCCACGGAACGAACGATGGTTCAAGCGCATGCACGATCATCGGCACCTTGATATCCTCAGCAATCTCAAAATAAGCATCCCTGCGCTTTTGTGCAGGCAACTGATTCAGCTGACGCGAAGTCATGATCATCACCTCCACTTTGTCAAAAGACTGCGCGATATCCAGATGAGGACGATACCATTCCGCCTTAAAGTCATCGCCCTGCGCCCCCACCGCCGTGGTTCCACAAATAATCGTAGGTTCTGGGAAAGTCGACCGAAAACGCTCGATCACCTCTCGATACAAAGGCAGTGATAACTCAAAAATATACCCCGTATCCGCATTCAGCACAAACACCAAGTCCACCCCATAATACTCACCGCACTTCAACATCCAACGCACACTATTCTCGAAGCCCTGCCAATCAGGTTTCCCATCGGCAAAGGGCAACAAAGTCGCCACACACACCCTCGCCTTGCGACGGTGATTCACCAACGACTCCTCTGGCGTGTACGCCCAGCACGTCTCCGCCCAAGTCGTTGACGGAGATAAATCTGCTGGCTCAGTGATCAACTCGCGCATCATTTACAGCCCTTTCACTTCCCAGCCCTTACGGTAATCATAACCTTTAGCCAAAGCATTGGCAGGATCCGAATTAGTGAACTTCGCCGCAGCGTCATCCCAAAGCAATTTCTCACCCGGCAAACGAGTAGCGACCGTACCTAACAACACCGCTTCGCTCATCGGACCACTGTAAGCAAAATTCGACAGTGGTTTGCCCTCACCGCTTTTGATCACATCGATCCAATCATTAAAATGGTTGCCGGCAGGAATCTGCTCGATCTCTGCCTTCTCAAATTTCGAATCTGAAAACAAACGAGGAATACCACCTCCACCATGCGGAATCGCCATCGCACCGTCCGTGCCGATCACCACACTACCACTACGCGGGATGTTCATCTCGCCACCCACCGCAGTCGCCACCTCAACGGGCGTTTTTTGATTGCCATCATACCAAGTGAACATGAAAGGCTTGCCACCGCTCAAATCATTGCCCGCAAATTCATACTCCACTTTAGAATTGATCGGCCATGAATCGCCATCCACCGGTCCAGGCCCAAGAGATTTCACCGATAGAGGTGTAGGCGTGTTCAGCCCCATGAACCACGGATGGTAAATGTGACAACCCATATCCCCCAAAGTCCCGGTGCCAAAGTCCAAACGTTTGCGCCACTGACTTGGGTGATACTCCCCCTTGATATAATCACGCATCGGCGCCCCAGCAATCCACGCATCCCAATTCAAGCCTGCTGGAATTTCATCCTTACGCTTTGGCAAGGGATCCATCGAACCCCAAGATTTAGGATTCATGCTGTGTACCGAAATCACATCGCCGATCAACTTTTTCTGTAACCAAGCCGCCGCTGTCTGATTACCTGCAGAGGAAGCCACCTGCGTTCCCATTTGGGTAACGATATTGTTCGCCGCAGCATATTCGCGCAAGGCACGCGCTTCGTGCAAAGTCCGCGTCAAAGGTTTCTGACAATACACATGTTTACCCAACTGCATCGCACTCATCGCCATCGGCGCGTGCATGTGATCCGGCGTACCAACACCTGCACAGATGAAATTTTTACCCTCCTTATCGAGCATCTCCTTCCAATCACCATAAAACTTCGCTGCAGGAAAAGCCTTGCGTGCATTCAGCGCACGACTCGCATCCAGATCGGTCAGCGCCACTACCTTCACCGAGGGGTGTTTGGAGAACTCCTTCAAATCCGCCCAAGCTCGACCGCCGGCACCAAAACTCGCCAGGTGCACCGTATCATTCGGCCCCGCCCCACGCGCCGCCGTTTTCCACCCGATAAAAGGGAAAGCGAGCGCCGAACCTGCAGTGGCTTTCAAAAATTTACGCCTCGAAGATGTGATCTGGGAATTCTTTTTCATAGATGGCAAAACTCTTACCTCATCCATGCCGTGGGTCAAATACTCAAATATGCCTGCTTGCACGCAGTCGGGAACTGCTCAATGATACCACTAGGCGTCAAACCATCGAAAACGGTGCCAAAGCTATTCGCCCAACAACGCTTTCACCCAGATACCGTCGCATCTCTCGAACAATTTTATCAAAAAATCGCTGATTCCTATCACTGACTCCCATCCTAAATGAAACGCGCACTGATCACCGGCATCACCGGTCAAGACGGCTCCTACCTCGCTGAGCTGCTACTCGAAAAAGGTTACGAAGTTCACGGCATTATCCGCCGCGCTTCCAATTTCAATACCCAGCGTATCGACCATCTCTACACCGACCCCCATGACAAAAATGGACGCTTGAAACTGCACTTTGGCGACCTCACCGATTCCACCGCCCTGCTCAAACTGCTCTACGACCTACAGCCAGACGAGATCTATAACCTCGGCGCCCAGAGCCACGTGCGCGTCTCCTTTGACGTACCCGAATCCACTGGCGACATCGTCGGCCTCGGCACCCTGCGCATCCTCGAAGCCATTCGCGATACCAAATTGATCGACAAAGTGCGGTTTTACCAAGCCTCCTCGTCCGAGATGTTTGGCAAAGCGCAACAAACCCCACAAACAGAAAGCACCCCTTTTTGGCCACGCTCCCCCTACGGTTGCGCCAAAGTTTATGCCCACTGCTTGACCGTGAACTACCGCGAATCCTACGGACTCCACGCCAGCAGTGGCATTCTCTTTAATCATGAATCTCCAAGACGCGGAGAAACTTTTGTCACCCGCAAAATCACCCGCGCTGCCACCCGCATCAAACTTGGCCTGCAAGACAAACTCTACCTAGGTAATCTCGACGCCAACCGCGATTGGGGTTATGCCGCCGAATACGCTGAGATGATGTGGCTGATGCTGCAACAAGATCAACCCGATGACTACGTGATCGCCACCGGCGAAACCCATTCCATCCGTGAATTTTGTGTAGAAGCTTTTACTTTACTCGATCTCGACTGGGAAGACTTTGTCGAATACGACAAAACCTACGAACGCCCTGCCGAAGTGGATTTGCTCATCGGCGATGCCAGTAAAGCCAAAGAAAAACTTGGCTGGGATCCGCAGGTGAAATTCAAAGACCTAGTTCGCATCATGATCGACGCCGACCTCGAACTTGCTACTCAAGAACAAGCTTACCAACAAGCTGATACACAACTCAATCGAGATGAAAACCGATGCCCTAATCTAT